>CAMPGG010000449.1 GCA_946885335.1 uncultured Chitinophagaceae bacterium | reverse complement strand
GTTGATAAGTTGAATTGTTGATTGGTTGTTAGTTAAATGAGAGCGGGGAATTTGGAATTGGGAATTTGGGATTAGTTGAATAGTTGAAAGATTAAAGGGAATCTGGGATTAGGAATTTGGAATTAGGTGCCAACTTTTCAACCTTTCAACCCTTTAACTATTCAACTACACTCAACCTATACAGCAAAACTTTCACCGCAACCGCAGGTGCGTGTTGCATTTGGATTGATGAAATAAAATCCTTTTCCATTTAATCCATCCGAAAATTCGAGGGTTGTATTTACCAGGTATAAAAAGCTTTTCAGATCGGTAACTACCTTTACGCCGTTATCTTCAAAAACCTGGTCCATTGGTTTTAATTCACGGTCAAAATCCAGTTTATAAGTGAGACCCGAACATCCACCACCGACAACGCTTACCCGCAGAAAAAATTCACCGCTATCCTCGATGCCGGCATCCTTTTTTAATTCGGCTACTTTAGCGCTTGCTTTGTCGCTCACATAAATCCTGTTTGCCAATTCCACTGTACTCATTCTGTTAACTTTTTATTTATTAATTACATTTTGAACCGAATTTAGTTCGGTTTGTTTTTTTGAAATTATCTATTGAACTGATTTTGCAATACTTTTTTCTGACATATCTTTTTTATACATATCCCACAAAGGGCTCATCTCCCTTAGTTTATTTACAGATTCAGTTACTTTCCTGATAACAAAATCAATTTCTTCAGCTGTTGTAAATCTGCCCAAACTAAAACGCAGCGAACTATGTGCCATTTCATCATCTAAACCCAAAGCCTTTAAAACATAAGAAGGCTCAATGGATGCAGACGTACATGCCGAGCCTGAAGAAACGGCGATCTCTTTGTTAAAACCCATCATCAGCCCCTGGCTCTCCACGTGCCTGAATGAAAGATTTGTTACTTGTGGTAAACGATGTTCTTTGTTTCCATTTACATAACTCTCTTCTAATTGAAGCAAAGCATTTTCCAGCTTATTCCGTAATATTTCCAATCTGCCAGCATCCTGTTCCATCTCATTCATACAAATTTCACAGGCTTTTCCAAAACCTGCAATTCCCGGAACATTTAATGTGCCGCTTCGCATACCTCTTTCATGACCGCCACCATCTATCTGTGCCTGCAATTTTACCCGTGGGTTTTTCCGGCGCACATATAAACCACCAACACCCTTTGGACCATACATTTTATGCGCTGAGAAAGCCATGATATCAATATCATCCTGTATTACATCAACCGGAATTTTTCCAACTGCCTGTGTGGCATCACTAAAAAAAATCACCTCTCTCCTCTTCGCAATTTCTCCAATCTTTTTAATGGGTTGTATAACACCAATTTCGTTATTGGCATACATGATTGAAATAAGGATGGTCGTTGGTTTGATAGCAGATTCCAATTCAGCCAGGTCAATCATCCCATCTGCATTTACATGCAAATAAGTTATTTCAGCCCCTTTATTTTCCAGGTTTTTACAGGTATCCAATACGGCCTTGTGTTCAATATTGGTGGTTATAATATGATTTCCTTTTGCGGTATACGTTTCAAATACACCTTTCAAGGCCAGGTTGGTTGCTTCAGTTGCACCGGAAGTAAAAATGACCTCTTTTGTCTCAGCGCCAATTAACCTGGCAACCTGTTCTCTTGCGATATCCACTGCCTCCTCTGCAACCCATCCAAATGAATGGCTTCTGCTGGCAGCATTGCCAAATCTTTCTGTAAAATAAGGCAACATAACTTCCACCACGCGGGGATCGCAGGGCGTTGTTGCATTATAATCCAGGTAAACGGGCAGTTTCAACATAACTGCAAATTTAACTCAAATGCATCTATTTAAAAGTCTATGTAAAGTGTAAAGGCTAATTTTACCTAAACTATAATATTTGCCAAAATCATTGTCTTAATGGATAAAATTGAACACATAGGTATTGCTGTAAGATCGCTGGAAATGGCCATTCCTGTTTATGAAAAATTATTAAATACTGTTTGCTACAAACAGGAAACAGTAGATGATGAAAAAGTGAATACCGCTTTTTTTCAAACCGGGGAATCCAAGATTGAATTACTGGAAAGTACTTCGCCGGATGGTGTCATTAATCGTTTCATAGAAAAAAAAGGTGAAGGCATGCATCATATCGCATTTGCGGTTAAGGATATTAAAGCTGAAATGTTGCGATTAAAAGAGAGCGGGTTTCAATTATTGAACGAAGAACCCAAAAAAGGGGCAGACAATAAATGGGTATGTTTTCTTCACCCAAAAAATACAAATGGTGTATTGATTGAACTATGCCAGGAGAGAGACATAATTTGACAAATAGTTAATTTGAAAATGGGTAGAATGGAAAATGCAAAATGAAAAAATGTTTAGATCATTTGTTTCTTCAAGGGTTTTGCATTTTAACTTTTGAATTTGAATTTTAATTCAACAAAACCGTCTTTGACATTTGTACCATTTCTCCATCAGATAAAGAGACCACCAGCATTCCGCGGTTAT
>CAMPGG010000448.1 GCA_946885335.1 uncultured Chitinophagaceae bacterium | reverse complement strand
GCTGCTACACTGCGGAAAGCTTTAGTAGTTGTACAATTTTCTTTATCAGCCTTATTGATTGTTTGTACACTCATTGTTTACAGGCAAATGAATTATTTAAACCAGAAAGACCTGGGCTTTAATAAGGAGCAGGTGATTTATTTTGATGCAAGTGGTAACATCAGTGATAAAGCACAGGTATTTAAAGATGAATTGAAAAAATCTGTTGGCGTAGTTTCTGTTACCGGCGGTTATGGATTGCCGGGAGACCAGTTTGCAACGGATGGAATTATTGTTCCCGGTAAAGATGGGGATAAAAACTTTGGAGCCATCCAGGTTTTGGGAGATTATGATTTTATAAAAACCCTGGGCTTAAACGTTATTGCGGGCAGGGATTTTTCAAAAGATATGGGTACCGATGTAAGAGAAGCATTCATCATCAATGAAACCGCTGTAAAGGACCTCGGATTTGGTACACCGGAAAAAGCAATCGGGCAGACATTGAAATGGAATGAGTGGATACCAAAGGATTCCCTCAACCCGGTAAAAAAAGGAAAGATCATTGGTGTGGTAAAGGATTTTCATATGAAAAGTTTACATGAAAAACTAAGTACCACTATCATCCAGATTTACCCGCAGGTGCTTTCAAAATTTGCTGTAAAAGTAAAAACAGCTGATCTTCCTGCCACCCTCGAATCAATAAAAACTACCTGGGACAGGTTTGTTCCTGATTACCCGCTCGATTATAAATTCCTGGATGAAAATTTTGCGGCCATGTATAACGCAGAAAGGAAATTGAGCACTTTACTCTGGATTTTTACTGCCATGGCCATTTTCATCGGTTGCCTGGGTTTGTTTGGATTGGCCGCTTTCAGTGCGGAACAAAGAGTAAAAGAAATTGGGATAAGGAAAGTACTGGGTGCTACAGTATTTAATATCGTAGTACTGCTTTCTAAAACATTTTTACGCCCTGTACTCATTGCTTCCCTTATTGCTTTTCCAATTGCATGGTGGGCCATGAGTAAATGGCTGCAGGATTTTGAATACAGGGTAAATATCAGCTGGTGGGTATTTGCTATATCAGGTTTTGCCGCATTGATCATTGCATTGATTACAGTAAGCTTTCAATCCGTCAAAGCTGCTACTTCAAACCCGGTTAAAAATTTACGAACAGAATAAGTGAGATAGAAAAAATTTAATTGTTCATAGAACATTAAAACGCCGCTATGTTTAAAAATTATTTAAAAGTCGCTTTCAGAAACCTGGCCAAACACAAAGTTTACACCATGATCAATGTGTTAGGTTTGGCTGTTGGCATTGCATGCTGTATCCTCATTGCGCTTTTTGTTCGTAGCGAGTGGAGCTTTAACCGATTTCATACTAATACAGAAAGAATTCACCGTGCATGGCTGGAAGAATTTTACCAGGGAGAAATATTTAGAAATACGGTTACACCGGTTCCACTCGTTCCGGTACTGCAAGCCGGAGTGCCTGAAATTGAACATAGCAGCAGGGTGGCAACATTAAGACCTGCCGTTACATTCAATAATAAAATTTTTAATGAATCGGTTAATATGGTGGATAGCAGTTTCTTCCTGCTGTTTGATTTCCCTTTAATTGAAGGAAACACTAAAGACCCTTTTCCTACATCCAATTCAATTGTCATTACAGAAACTTCTGCAAAAAAATATTTTGGTGATGAATCACCCATTGGTAAAAACCTGCAGTTGCAATTAGGTGATGACAAAGTTTTATTTAATATAACAGCGCTTGCAAAAGATCCACCTATAGAATCGAACATCCGGTTCGATATGCTGATTCCTTTTTCCAATGCACATTTAATATGGAGTGAAAATATAAGGAACAATGCATGGTCAAATGTTGTTGTGTCCAGTTTTTTCATGTTGCAAAAAGGTGCCGATGTTGAAAAAGTAAATCAAAAGATTGCTGCTGTCATGCAACCCCTGGTTGCTAAAAATTATAAAGCAGGCGAATACAATGTACGTCTGCAACCATTAAAAGACATTTATTTTAATGCAAGTTTACCGGAAGATGTAGGCGGAATGAGCGATCCTAAATATTCATACATATTGGGTACCATAGGCCTGCTGATCCTGCTGATAGCCTGCATCAATTTTGTAACGCTTTCGGTTGGCCGTTCAACAACAAGGGCATTAGAAGTTGGTATCCGAAAAGTATTGGGCGCGGAAAGGCAGCAGCTTACCAGGCAGTTCTGGGGTGAATCCATACTGCTTACCATTATATCACTTGTCATAGGTTTCATCCTCGCATACCTTTTTATAAAACCTTTCAACCAGGTCTCCAATCGTGAACTGTTCATTTCATTGAATGGCTTTACATTGACATTTTCCATTTTACTGGTTGTTGTTATAGGGTTGATCGCAGGATTTTATCCCGCCCTTGTTCTTTCCAGGTTTAAACCGATTCAGGTATTGAAAGGGAAGTTGAAAGTAGGCATTAGCATGGGCTTGTTCAGGAAAGGTTTGATCGTTCTTCAATTTGCCGCTTCGC
>CAMPGG010000447.1 GCA_946885335.1 uncultured Chitinophagaceae bacterium | reverse complement strand
CGTTGGAAATACCTGGTCACTTTTTTCATAAGTGATCAATCCTTTTTTTCTTAAAGCAAATGCGATGATGCCCGGAATCAGGAAAAGGAAAATGGGTGCCAGTTTTAGAAAGGCTCCAAAGATGGCGCCTCTTCTGCCGATCTTGATGTTATGAGCGGAGAGTGTACGTTGCACAATGTATTGGTCCGTACACCAGTACCAGATACCAACAATTGTTCCTCCGAATAATAAACCCGTCCAGGGAAAATCAGGATCACTGGCTGGCCTCCACATATTAAAATGTGTACTTCCCGCGGTTGCTTTTAATTCAGTCCATCCACCTACAGCATTCAATCCCATGATTGTAATGGCCGATGCGCCAACCAATAAAATAACGGTTTGAAATGCTTCCGTATAAACTACCGCTTTCATTCCACCCAAAATAGTATATAAACCCGTGATGACAACAGTTATGATGGCACCGGTTAAAAAATCTATTCCCATTAATTGAGAAACGACTATTCCACCTGCATAAATCGTAACAGAAACTTTTGTCAACACATATCCTGCAATGGAAAAAATGGACAAAAACCAACGCGACCTGGAATCAAATCTTTTTTCCAAAAATTCCGGCATTGTGAATGCGCCGCTTCTCATATAAAACGGCAGAAAGAACCAGCCTAATAACAAAACGATCCATGCATGCAATTCATAATGCGCCATGGGCATGCCTGACTCTGCGCCTGTACCTGCCAAACCAACCACATGCTCGCTACCGATGTTAGAAGCAAAAATGGATGCACCTATTACGAACCAACCCACATTGCGACCGGCTAAAAAATAATCTTCCGTGGTTTTATTTTTTTGGCTGATCACCCACCAGGCAATACCCAGTAAGATGGCAAAGTAACCTAACAGTACGATCCAATCGAGGGTTTCTAAAGATGAATTCATAAGTACTATTTTAAGCGGGATTGTTTTGGTTCAATAATTTATTAAATATACCGGTTTATTATATTTTCAAAGTACTCCTGTTTACCGCTGATGATTTTCGGTTCTCCATGATCGATAGCAAAAGCTTTCAGATCTTCCAGTGTAAGTTTACCTTCTTCAAATTCTTTTCCTTTCCCATCTTTAAAAGAGGCATACCTTTCTTCACGCAGTTTTTTATAGTCTGAATTTTCCAGGATTTTTTCTGCTGTTATCAATGAACGGGCAAAGGTGTCCATGCCGCCGATATGTGCATACACCAAATCTTCCAGGTCTGTTGAATTTCTGCGGATCTTGGCGTCAAAATTTATTCCGCCACCTTTAAAACCACCAGCCTCTAAAAGAATTAGCATGGCTTCTGTCAGTTCATTGATATTATTTGGAAACTGGTCAGTGTCCCAACCATTTTGGTAATCACCCCGGTTTGCATCCATGCTTCCCAGTAATCCGGCATCGGCGGCAACCTGCAGTTCATGCGTAAATGTATGACCAGCCAGCGTTGCATGATTCACTTCTACATTCAGGCTAAAATCATTCAATAAATCATGTTGTCTTAAAAAACCTATTACTGTTTCACAATCATAATCATACTGGTGTTTGGATGGCTCACATGGTTTGGGCTCAATAAAAAACTGGCCCTTAAAACCATTTTTCCTGGCATAATCTTTAGCCATATGCAGGAAGCGGGCAAGATGTTCTTTCTCTTTTTGCATGTTGGTATTCAGCAAACTCATATAACCCTCACGTCCCCCCCAGAATACATAATTTTCTCCTTTCAATGCAATGGTTGCATCAAGCGCAGCTTTTACCTGTGCACCTGCATGCGCCACTACATGAAAATCAGGATTGGTTGAAGCACCATTCATATATCTTTTATGCGAAAATAAATTTGCGGTGCCCCATAATAATTTCACTCCACTGATTTCCTGTTTTTGTTTCAGGTATTGTGTGATGGTTTGTAAACGATGTTCATTTTCATTTACATCATCACCAAAATCTATGGCATCCACATCGTGAAAACAATAATAAGGAATCCCCAGTTTGGTGATGAATTCGAAGGCCGCATCTGCTTTGTCTTTCGCACGTTCAATCGCATCTGCCTTCTGGCTCCATGGATGAAGATGGGTTGGTTCTCCAAAAGGATCCGCACCATTACCACAGAAGCTATGCCAGTATGCACATGCAAAACGCAGCCATTCTTTCATGGATCTGCCACTTACCATTTTATTGGGATCATACCAGCGGAAGGCCAAAGGATTGTCCGTATCCGGTCCTTCGTATTTTACCTGTCCAATACCTTTAAAATATTCTTTGTCACCTGTTACAATTTTCATCTTTTTATTTTTATTGGTTTTTAATTGTCACCCCGGTCAAGCAGGGCATTCGCCAAAAATCATAAACGATAGTTTTCAATTTCGATATTGACTCATTTCAGTTTTTATAAATCTGATTGATAAAAAAATATGAATTTAACGCTCTGTGCTTATTTCAATTCAGTTGTAATAATAATTTTGTTTTCCATTTGTTATATAGGTCTTCATATAAATCC
>CAMPGG010000446.1 GCA_946885335.1 uncultured Chitinophagaceae bacterium | reverse complement strand
CGAATGGTAGTAGAGATTGCTTTTTGCAAGGCAAAGGCCGGTAATGCAGGTACTTCAGGAGGAAAATAATCACCGCTGGTACCTTCACCCCTGATAGCGGCAATGGGTAATATCAGGTCCCCGATTTTATTTCGTTTTTTCAATCCGCCACATTTACCCAGGAATAAAACAGCTTTTGGTGATATGGCATGTAAAAGATCCATTACAGTTGCCGCAGTCGGACTTCCCATGCCAAAATTAATAATGGTAATATCTTCTGCGGTGGCGCATTGCATAGGTTTACCGATACCCACTACTTTTACATTATTCCATTCGGCAAACTTGATTACATAATTACTGAAATTTGTTAACAGGATGTAATTCCCAAAGTTTCCTAATTTTTCACCCGTATAGCGGGGCAACCAATTCTTTACTATTTCTTCCTTCGTTTTCATCCGAATATTTTTTTTAAATAAATTCCAGTATTATAACCAGTATCAGGCAATCCAGTAAGACTCCGTATTCGTGCTAATTTAAAACATTTACATTTGACCCATGATCATAATTCCTTATCCGGAACCTTCTTTCAAATTAAAAAAAGAAAATGAGCGGGATTTTATTTTTGATCCTCATCGAAAAATATGGCTTCAACTAACAGAAGAGGAGTGGGTTCGTCAAAATTTCATTGCATACCTGGTTAAAGAGCTGCAGTATCCATCATCCTTAATTGCTATTGAAAAAGAAATTATGTTGGGTGAATTAAAAAAAAGGTTTGATGTGCTGGTTTATGATCCTTTTTTCAAACCCTGGATGATGATTGAGTGTAAAGCTCCTTCTGTTCAATTAACTGCGGATGTTTTACAGCAGGTACTTCGATACAATATCAGTTTGCCTGTTCCTTATTTAGTTATTACGAATGGCACTTATACAATTGTTTATCATAAATCAGCAGGTAAACTTACAGAATTACAACAATTGCCCGCCTGGAACATCACACATAAAAATTGTTAAACGATTTCATTTACCAATAAAAAGAAAAAGCTGCCCAAGAGCAGCTTTTCAAATATTTATATGAAGATGATTATGGGAAAATGCCCAATTCTGCATAGCTGTTGGCTACTTTATTAATAGCTACAACATAAGCCGCTGTACGCATGTCAGGTATCTGCGGATTTGCTCTCCAAACAGCCATTACTTCATGCGTTGCGGTTATCATTGTTTCTTCCAATCCACTATGCACCAAATCAACCTCTTCTGGTCCATGCATGATAAAATTGCGTTCCCTTTCATTTACTTTTTTCGAAGTCAATTCTTCAATCTGGCCAAGAATATGTGTATTCAGATTCTCAGTAAACCGTTTTTCCATCCGGCCATAACGTACATGGCTAAGGTTTTTTAACCATTCAAAATAAGAAACGGTTACACCACCGGCATTCAGGTACATGTCGGGGATCACGATTACTCCGTTTTTTATCAGGATTTCATCAGCCTCCGGTGTAATGGGTCCATTTGCAGCTTCGCCGATCAACTTGGCTTTAATGCGGGAGGCATTATCCATATTGATCACATTTTCCAATGCAGCGGGGATCAAAATATCACATTCCATTTCCAGGGCTTCGATATTGTGATCAAAATTATTTGCGCCCGGGAAGTTCAATATAGAACCAGTTTCTTTGCGATGATTGAAAACGGCATCCACATCCAATCCTTCTTCTTTCCAAATAGCACCTTCATATTCTGCCAGTCCAATGATTTTGGCACCAGCTTCCTGGAAAAATTTTGCACTATGGTATCCAACATTACCCAATCCTTGTATGACTACTCTTTTGCCCACAATACCCAGTGGTAATTCCAGTTTATTCATTACATCAGGAATATTACAAACTTCCCTGATACCAAAAAACACACCTAACCCGGTTGCTTCCCGGCGTCCGCGAACACCACCCTGGGTAACTGGTTTTCCTGTTACACAACCTGCAGCATCTATATCTCCTGGACGTAAAGAAGAATAAGTATCAACGATCCAGGCCATTTCTCTTTCGCCAGTACCGTAATCCGGCGCTGGAACATCTGTGCCTGGTCCAATGAAATTTTTACGCACCAGTTCTGCTGTATAACGGCGGGTAATTTTTTCCAGTTCGTAAGCACTGTATTCTTTGGGATTGATCTTGATTCCACCTTTACCGCCACCAAATGGAACGTTTACTATGGCGCATTTGTAAGTCATCAGGGCGGCTAAAGCCATTACTTCATCCTGGTTTACCTCTGCGGCAAAACGAATACCTCCTTTACAGGGAGTTTTATGTTGTGAATGCTGAACACGATATGCTTCAATTACTTCAATAGTACCATCATCTAACTTAACAGGGAAGCGCATGCGATAAACAGCATTACATGCTTTGATCTGTTCAAGAATTCCCGGATCCCATTGAGTGAATTTTGCAGCTTTATCAAAACTTCTTATTACGTTATCAAAAAAGCTATAGCCTGGATTTTCTGACATTTTATTTTGTGTTTATAAACGTTTTTAATTGAATTATAT
>CAMPGG010000445.1 GCA_946885335.1 uncultured Chitinophagaceae bacterium | reverse complement strand
ATGTAGGATTGTTTTATTCCCTTTGGCTGGGGCAGCATAAAGGTGGGCAAAAGGATATTTATGATATTCAAAAATTGTTGAATACCAATCCTGCAGCTTTGAACAATCCGAAAGGCACACCGGAAAGCCCATTAAATGAATTTCATTTTTGGGGTGAGCCGCTTTATGGATATTACAGTATGAGTGACCCATGGGTAGTTACCCGCCACATCGAATTACTAACCAATGCCGGTGTGGATTATTTATGTATTGATGCAACTAACAGGGTAGTATATACTGAATCCATAAAAAACCTGTTAGGCATTCTGCTTCAGTTTCAGGCACAGGGCTTCAATCCTCCAAAGATTGTTTTTTATACCAATAGTTTATCTGGTACGACAGTGGATGATCTTTTTAACCAGTTTTATAAATCTGGAAAATATGATAAACTATGGTTTCGCACCGGTGTTAAGCCAATAATTATAGGCATTACAGAGAAGAATGGCAATGCTTCCGACATGACTAAATATAACCAGTTTACAGATTTTATAAAGCCGGCAATGCAGGAATATTTTGATGTAAGAGAATCGCAATGGCCGAATGGAGATTTTAATCCAAATTCTATTCCCTGGATGAGTTGGCAACATCCTCAGTGGAACCATAACGGAACTGTAGCGGTGCCTGTAGCACAGCACAGTCATAGCGTAATAGCTGCTAGTGCCAAACATCCGGAAAGCAGCAGGGGCTATAATAATTACACGAAAAAAGTGGAAACAGACTGGACAGCGGGTGCTAATTTTCAAACAAAATGGGATGCCGTGTTTAATAGTGAAATAAAAGTAGATCATGTACTAATTACCTCATTTAATGAATGGATGGCTATAAAATATGCCAACTCAAATGGGAATGACGGAGTATACTTTGTGGATGTTTACAACCACGAATTTTCCAGGGATATTGAAATGATGAAAGGGGGATACAACGATAATTTCTATTTGCAGCTTGTACGAAACATCAGAAAGTTTAAATTATCAGGCAATAAAAATCAACACACTCCGGTAAAAAGAATAAATATCCGTAAAGCAACAGAAGCTGACTGGCTGCAGGTTCAAAACAGTTATGTGGATATGGCAGGAGATGCACTTCCCCGTAATTTTAGCAACGCAGCGGGAACCGGATTTTATAAGGATAGCAGTAACAGGAACGACATTACTGAAATTAAAGTGGCGCACGATAGAAAGAATTTATACTTCATGATCAAAACCGTGGCGGATATTACCGCACACAACAATACTGACCTTAACTGGATGAATATCTTAATTGGAAACCGCACAAAGGATGATTCTTTTGCAGGGTACCAGTATATCATTAACCGCATGCCTTCTGCAAACGGAAACACGTCAGTGGAGAAATCAGTTGGTGGTTACAATTGGAAGTTGATGGGAAAGGTAAAATATTCGGTAAAGGGAAACCTGATGCAATTGGCAGTGCCATTATCAGCACTTGGATTGAAGGATGAAAACTTTTCTATTGAATTTAAAATTGCCGATAATGTAACACACCCTGATGATATTATGGACTATTATATTAGTGGTGACAGTGCCCCGGTCGGACGATTAAGTTTTAGTTATTAGCCATTACGGGTAAATGCGTAATCACTAATGATTGCTTCAAAACTTTCGCTGTTTAACCATGATTTTAATATCAAAAAATTTCACATAAAATGATTAAAGAAAAAAAGATATCCTTTGTTACATTAATTGTTCTTCTATTAAATATAGCGATAGCTCATGCCCAAAATACTTCTGGAAATGATTCAGTCAAAACAAAAGACAAGGCAATGGAGTACTCAGGAATCAAGGCAGTGCATATAAACGATGGGAATGTTTTGTCTAGCTCCTACAACTTAAATGAGAATGAAAGAGAGATAAATGATACAGAATTAACATACTCAGGAAGTTGGGAGTTTGGGAGGTTATTAGCTAGAAGTAGCGGGTATTTTTGTAACACAAATGCAGTATCTAAACAGGACGGTGCTACAGCTAGCTATAATTTTACTGACTGTGAAGGTATCGTTTGGTATGCAAAACCCACAAATAGCGGAGGCAAAGCAGATGTATATATTGATCAAAAACTTGTAAAACAAGTTGATTGTAATAGGGTAGCCCCCGACGGTGTTTTATTCAGCTCTGGTCCATTGGAACGCGGAGATCATAGGATAACTATAGTTGTAAAATCCGGCTCGGTAGAAATTGATAGAATAGTAAGCAAAGGCAAAGTATTAAATCCAGTAACAATTGACGGAGCCAATCACTCTTTTATACAATACACGGCAGGTTTTGAAATATTTCCTGCATCGTTAAACATGGTTTCCAGCCTGGCTGTTGCATATGATAGTGATGAAGAGTGGGAGTTCTATTCTAAGGGACCTACCGTTAAGTGTTTTGGAGAAACCAGCCCTGGTGGAGGTATAATGCGTATTTATGTCAATGATAAAAAATATAAAGACATAAATCTTTATTCAAAAAAGAAAGCATCCAATC
>CAMPGG010000444.1 GCA_946885335.1 uncultured Chitinophagaceae bacterium | reverse complement strand
ACTTTTTTAAAGTATTTATGCATTCAACCATCACATATGATTTTGTATTGCTGATTCCATGTTTTAATAATGTGGATGGATTGATGAAATCATTGGATAGTGTTCAATACAATGGCTCATACAAAATTTTAGTTGTAGATGACGGCAGTGAAGAGAAGGTTCAACATTCATTACCAGCATCATATCATACAAAACAACCCTTGCAAATAACCAGGTTAACCCATAACCAGGGAATTGCCGTTGCATTAAATTTTGGATTGAAATATATTCAACAGCATTACCACACAGAATATATAGCCAGGCTCGATTGTGGAGATATTTGCCATCCTTTGCGATTTGAAAAACAAATAACTTTTTTAAATAATAATCAATCCATCAGTCTCCTGGGTAGCTGGTGTATTTTTAAAAATTATCAAACAGGCGCAGAGTATACTTATACCACGCCATTAGTTCATAATGATATTCTACGCGAAATGCATTTTAGAAATGTATTTATTCATCCAACTCTCATATTTCGGCATGAGATAATAAAAAATAAAAATATTTTTTACCCTGAAGATTATAAATATGCAGAAGACTATGCTTTATGTTGGGAACTTTTAAAAAAGTACCCGGCAGCAATTATTGATGAGTTTTTAGTTACCTGCGAGTTAAAATCTAACAGCATATCTGCTCTTGGCCGAAAAAAACAATTAAAAGAAAGAAAATTAATTGTTCAACAATACGCCACCCATAAATCGTTGAAAATACTAGGGTTGATGAGATTATTTCTTCTCTCGCTATTACCTGCCTCTATCATTTTAAAGTTAAAAAAATCGCATAATAAAAATATTTGAAGCAACGGTATGACATTTGATTATGTCAATAGGAACTATTGATCATCAAATATTATATGTTTTTTAACTGAAGCATGTAATCGAAACCTTACTATGAATATTGTACATGTTGTAGAACCTTTTGCGGCAGGTATAGCAACATTTGTCAAATCATTGACAGAGACCTTGTCGAATGATCACCATATTGTTATACATGGGGAAAGAAAGCCGGTTATGTCCGCTGAGGATGTAAGAAAATCATTTCCAAACAATAACGTTCAATTTATCAGGTGGCATTATGCCCAGCGTGAAATAAATCCTTTTAGGGATGCTTTAGCAGTAGGGGAATTATATTCCATTTTTCAAAAATTAAAAAGGAAAAATTTAGTTGATGCGGTACACTTGCATTCTTCAAAAAGTGGAATTTTAGGAAGAGCTGCTTGTCGCATGGCCGGCATCACCAATGTTATTTATACACCAAATGGCGCTTCTTTTTTAAGCGGGAAAAACAGGATATCAAATTTTTTTTATCAGCATCTTGAAAAAATAGCCAATGGCTTTGGAGGACAAGTAATTTGTTGCTCCGAATCGGAATATGAAGAATATAAAAGAATTGGGATTGATGCGTATTATGTAAATAATGGAGTGCCTCTCACAAAACCTATACTAGAACAAACAAAAAAAGATAAACATTTCAGGATTGTAACAACGGGCCGCATTGTAGATCAAAAAAATCCTTCACTGTTTAACAGGATTGCATCATATTTTGAAAACCAGCATAATATTGAATTTACCTGGATAGGCGATGGTGAAACAGTGGATAAAAATCAATTAACTGCGGGAAATATACATGTAACCGGTTGGTTGTCTGCACAAGCTGTAAGGAATATTGTTGCCAATGCAGATGTTTATATATCTACATCATTATACGAAGGTCTGTCATTTAGTGTTTTAGAAGCATTGGAATTACAAAAGCCGGTTCTGCTTACGGATTGTATCGGGAACCGGGATGTTGTACGAGCTAGGGTAAATGGTGATTATTTTAAAAATGATTCGGAAGCTATTACTAAGATCCTTCAATATTATAATAATCGTTCAATGCTTAAAGTAATGGGTGAATTTTCCAGGGAACTTTGTATTGAACAATTTGATCAGGAAAGAAATTTTACAACTTACCGTAACATATATGCGAAAAACATACAAAAATTGATGTTTAATAAAATGACAGGTGTAAATGCTAAAATAGAAAATGTATGAGAAAGCCTGAGATAAGTATAGATGAAGCATATGTTCATCAGGATGCGATTGATTTACAAACAGCATTACAAAGATTATTGACCATACTGGAGAAAGAACTGGTTGGTAAGCAAAAAACGATTGAATTATACGAAAATGAGTTAAATCGTTTGCGAAGTGACCAAGTAAGCAGGGATGTTGAATTAAAAGTGGTTAAGCAACAATTACAGGAAGCAAATGAAAATGCTGAGGGCAGTCGCCAGTTGGTTAATAAATTATTGAACGATATAGAACGGATGCAACAGGATCTCAGCTGGTATAAGAGAACTTTTGAGAACCGAAGTTTGATGGGCACCATGAAGGAAAAAATATTAGGTAGGGGTTTAAAACGAAATTAATGTTTCATGAACTTAAACCTGGACATCATAAATAATCCTTGAAACTTAATTTCACAATGAATGATTTTTCTACCTTAAAT
>CAMPGG010000443.1 GCA_946885335.1 uncultured Chitinophagaceae bacterium | reverse complement strand
CCCGCAAACATTTCCATGATCTCATTTTTCTTTCGCCTGGAAACAGCCACCTGCATATCATTTTTCAAACACAAAACTCCTTCTTTATCAATTTTTTTAACATGCTTACTATTTACCAGGTACGATTTGTGAACCCGGATAAAATGGTGTTCGTTTAATACTTCTTCATATTCTTTTATGGTTTTGGCCACCAGCAATGGTTTTTGGTTATCGAAGAAGAATTTGGTGTAATTGTTTTGACCTTGCAGGCAAATAATGTTTTTTAGTTCAACTAAAAAAACGCCTTCTTTAACGGAAATGGCTAATTGAAAATCTCCTTTGTCCTGCTGATGAAGATTACGCATCAATGAACCGATCAATTCTTTTTGTTTGTGCGGATTGTGATCTTGTTTATTTGTGATGTGTTTTTGAATGGCATCCTGTAATTCGGTAACATCAATAGGTTTTAACAGGTAATCTAAAGCACTAAAGCGAATGGCTTTTATGGCGTATTTATCATAAGCTGTTGTAAATATTACATCAAAATTCCATTCACCTGCTTTATTTAAAAAGTCGAATGCATTCATCTCGGGCATTTCAATATCCAGCATTATTAATGTTGGTTTAAACGAAGCCAGTTGTTCTAAGGCTTTAGTTGGACTACTACAATAAATAATTTCTTTTTTATGTGTAACATGTTTTTCAATTAATAATTTCAGAATATTTCCTGCTGCAGGTTCATCATCAACAATCAGAATTTTAATCATAACACATGAATTTATTAAGCGTTCTCGATATCCAGCGGTAATGTAATGATCACACTTGTGCCTATTGATTTTTGACCCTGGTCGTAATGATCAATTGTTTCAATTTGCGCCATATTTGAAAACTGCTGATTCAGTATCTGGATTCTTTTTTCGGATAATAAAGTTCCCCTGCTGGCAAATTGATTGGCACCCAATTTTTGTTCTTTAATCATTGCAGATCTTTTACGCCCTATACCATTATCTTCAATTATACATTTGATCATATTCTTTTCTTCCCTGAACGAAAGCTTTAGTTTTTTTATTCCTTCTTTATTTATCAAACCATGCCAGATGGCATTTTCTACAAATGGCTGTAATAAAAGGGAGGGCACCATTACATCATCTGTTTCAATATTTTCGTTAACAGCAATTTCATAAGTAAAAGTGTGGTTGAATCTCAATTCTTCAAGCGAAAGATAAAGTTGAATGGTTTCCAGTTCTTCATTCAGGGAAATAAAATTCTTCTCTGAATGATTTAATACCAGTCGTAATAATTTTGAAAACCTGGATAGGTATTCATATGCGGCATCATACTTTTCTGAGATAATACATTCCTGTATGGCATTTAAACTATTAAATAAAAAATGGGGATTCATCTGCGCCCGGATAGCACTCAGCCTGGTCTCATTCATCTGGTGATTTAATTCTTTTAACCTGCTATCCTGGATTTCTAAAATGCTTTTTGCTTTCAGACTGGCAATTTTGTCTGCGGAAATAGCTGCAACCGTTGAAAGGATCCGTACATGTTCATTTGTATAAAAATTTTTCCTGGTGTTTTCCGAATCTATCACACCCAATAATTCATTATTGTATAATATTGGTACCGCTAATTCTGATAAGCGTTTTGCATCATCCCTGATGTACCGGCTATCAGCAGACGTATTTTTTACTATTACTGGCTTTTTTGTAGCAGCTGCTGTACCAACAATTCCTTTTCCTATTGGTATTTCCAAAATGTTTATCAATTGCTTTTCTACTGGATTTTTAGGTCCGGCAGCCGCTTTTTGTACAAGCATGTTCCCATCTTCATTAGCCAGGTAAATAACACAATCTTCAAAGCCAAAACGGGAAACAATATTCCTTGCCATATCCCACAACAAATCATCTATGTTTGAATAGTGATTGTCGTTTGTGGCAAAGTATTCAACAAGTTTTTGTCCTTCAATTCTTGATTTTCTTTTTTTATTGGTTGAATGAATAAAAAAGCCAGCAAGCATTATGAGTAATGCTAACATTACAATAAACCAGGGTCTTTGCCAAAAAGGGGATACAACAGTTATAGATGCAGTATTTTCACTTTCAATCCAGTCAGAAGAATTATATGATGCTTGTAATCGGAAAGTATAATCGCCTGGCGAAAGGTTATATGTTACCTGGTGATTTGAAGTTGGTTCACTCCAGGTATTTTCCAACCCATCTAAAAAATACCGGTAAAAAATTCTTTTCCCGGCAATAAGATCAGAACTGGTGAAATAGAAATTGATCTTAGCATCTTTATAGGGTAGTTTTATATTATTTTCAAGTAAAACATTTTGCATCAGGTTATCCTCCAGTAACCTGTGAATGATTATTTTGGGTTGAATTATTTGCTGATTAATTAAGGATGGTTGAAACTTCAGTAAACCATTCGTAGTGCCAAAAAGAATCTCTTTATCCTTAGTTAGAAAACTGGATCCGATGGAAAAAGAAAAATTCTGGATACCATTTCGTTCATCATAATATTGAATGCTATCATTTATAATATCCTATTTTTCAA
>CAMPGG010000442.1 GCA_946885335.1 uncultured Chitinophagaceae bacterium | reverse complement strand
GTTGAATTTAATTTTGGAATTTATACATTCACCTTCCTGGTTCTATTGCACTTTAATTTTAAAAGTGGATGCCGGCAGCCATTCCGAATTCACCAGGTTAGCATCCGAATAAGGTTTCCAGCCATAATATACAAAGGCAGGTTTTTCTTTTGAATCAATAACAATAATATTGTTTTGAATAACAGCTTCGGTTTCTGTTTGACCATCTGTAGAAAAGCCCCTTACATTTTTACCATCGGCAGTTTGTAATCCATTAGCGGCGTACTGAAAAGAAATAAAAATCTTTCCTTTTTTATATTTAGCATTTACCGGCAGCGGACCAGAAGGAACAATATTTTTTTTATACGTTTTATTTAATGCCCATCTTGCTAATCGTTCACCAATTGTTTTTTTATTGGTGGGATGTACATCATTCTTCAACCCGATATCACTGCTAACTGCCATGCCGCCATTTTTTACTTCACCCAAAAGTTTTCTTTGTTCATCCCTGAATTGTGGCCAGTATTGGGATTGATAATTCGTGGTGTCGATCGATGACAACTGCACCCAGTAAAAAGGCATTTTTGGTTGTTTCCATTTTGCACGATAATCATCGATCATCAAATGAAGCAAGTCTTTGTATTCATTCACTCTTGCTAGTTCAAGGGAATTACTTTCTCCCTGGTACCATATAATTCCTTTTACCGGGAACCTGGTAATGGGTTCAACACCACTGGCATAAGCAAAGCCTGGTTTGTATGCATGATTCAATCCCAACTCATCACCAAAACCATTTTTATTTGCACCAACATTCTGTATGGCTCTTTCCCTTATCCATTCAGGCAGCTGATCATTTTGCAACCAGTTTCCTTTTAGTTTCTCTTTAAACTGATCGTTGTTTTGCATGGCTTCCCTGCTGATAAAAGTTTCTATAGGTGCTCCACCAATGGAGAGATTAATTAATCCTACCGGGACATTTTCACTGGCAACAATGTTTTTGGCAAAATAATACCCCACCGCACTCATTGGTTTTATCGTGATACTATCACATTGCTGCCAGTCAGTATCCAGGTAAAAATCTTCTGCATTTAATCTTTTGGTCAATGAATCGGTATAGGCAATTCCATATACATTCCTTCCAGCAGGAGTTGGATTATAAAACCGAATCAAAGGCTGGTTTACATTTTTCACTTCAACTTTGAAATGCATTTCCCTAGACATGGGCCATTCCATATTAGACTGGCCCGAACAAATCCAAACATCCCCGATCAAAATATTTTTTAATTCAACTTCTTCATTACCGCTTTTTATTTGGACTGACTGCGGAATAGCATTCGCTTTTTGTTTTTTAAAATAGATGCTCCAGGATGAATCTGATTTTACAACAACTTCTTTTTGATCACCTGAAAAAGAAATTAAAACTTTTTCACCAGGCAAGCCTTTTCCCCAAAAATGAACAGGCTGATCCCTTTGCAACACCATATTGTTTGAAAATATTTTTGCAACTTTCAATTGTGAAAAAGCGGCAAACGGCCACAAAAAAATACTAATCAAAAACCACTTCATTCTTATTGGTATTTATTTTTGAAAGCAGCAAACCGGCAATCACCAATATAACGCCGGTTACGGTGTACATACTGATCACATCATTCGTTAACCATGCGGCGAAAGCAAATCCAAATATGGGACATAAGAACAGCCAAAGGCCTGCTTTTACTGCATTCACCTGTAATAACCATAACCAAAGTTGTACAGCGGCAATGGAAACAGGAATGGCCAGCCAGGCAACAGACCACCAAAATGTTTTATCATAATGATTGGCATTACCATCATAAAAAAATAAAGTAAATGGCAACAAAAAAATTCCGCCCAGTAATGTTTGCCATCCATTGATGGTAAATAACGAAAGTCCGTTCCATTGTTTAGCAGAAAAATAAATGGCCCCAACCGAATAAGAAAGCATACTGAATAAAAGTATCAACAAACCAGCTGTACTTACTGTAGCATCTTCAAACAAAGGCCATGCTGCACAAACAACACCGGTCATACAAATAATAATCGCCAATATCACAGCAGGCGTTAATCGTTTCTTCAAAAAAAATACTGACAAAAAACTTATATACACAGGATTTGTGGCGATAGCCAATGAGCCGATTCCTGCAGAAACGGTTTGCATGGCGATTACATACAAGCCAAGGTAAATGGTAATGTTCAACAGCCCGTAAACTGCAATTTGTTTCCATTCCGTTTTTTGTGGTAACCGGAATCGTTTGATACCATGAGCAATGAATAACATGATAACCGCACCCAATCCAAAACGAATGACTGCGATAACGAGTGGCTGGGCTACAGTCAATCCAATTTTAGTAGCTGTAGCAGCGGAAGCCCATAAAGCAGCAAATAATATTCCTGCAACCAGCCACTTCATTTTTGAATTCCCGGTCTTCAACATCTATAAAAAAACTTTTTGCTGTTATTAAAAATATTTCAGCAATGAGCAATTATTTAAAACAATTATTTTAAATATTCCTGTAAGAGTTGCATACAATACCACTCTTGCCTGGGCAAGTGAAAAGG
>CAMPGG010000441.1 GCA_946885335.1 uncultured Chitinophagaceae bacterium | reverse complement strand
ACCATTTGCCCCTGGAATGTTTTGATAACTGAATCACGAAGATTGATTTCTACAATCACACCCATATGATCCTTGACTTTAACGATATCACCTATGCGTAATGGCCTGCGGATTGAAATAACAATGCCCGACATAACATTTGCGGCAATATCCTGGAAAGCGAATGCTAAGGCCAATCCAATAATTCCCGCGCCGGCTAAAATAGATGTAACAGCTTTATCTAATTGCAGAACGCTCAGGGCAACAAACAGCGTTACTCCCAGCAGGAATACATATACCAATGAAGTAAAAAGATTTATTAATGCTTCATTGTGAAATACTTTTTTGAAAATCTTCCTGATATATTTTCTGATGAATTTGGAAATCATTATTCCAAATACCATGATAACAGCAGCAAGAGCAATATTTGGCAAGAGCAAAATAAATTCCTGCACCCAAACAGATAATTTATCAATAATAAGTTCGAATGCCTGGTTAATATCCATGAAGAAATTTTTTATTTGCAACAAACCTACCAGCTTTGCTGCTGCTGTAAAATGTAGATTAAATACTCAAATTGTAATGAATTGCAAGAACACTTCTACTAAACTATTCAATAAATATGCCCGCAAAATGTTAGAATTTTATCCAGATCAAAACAGGATTGTATGTTTGGCATGATAATTAAACAATATTTCTTTATAAATGTTCCTGAATCCAGGACAATACTTACAAAAAATCAAATAAAATTTTTATGGCTAAATCAGGTCCCATATTAATTGTAGAAGATGATATTGACGACCAGGAAATTTATTCAGAAATTTTAAATCATTTAGGTGTTGACAATAAATTGATTTTCTTTTCATTGGCCTCACAGGCGCTGGAATATTTACAGACGACAAATGAAAAACCATTCGTCATTCTTTGTGATATTAATTTGCCGGTGATGAATGGAATAGCATTCAAACAGCATATAGATTATGATCCTTATCTCAGGAACAAAAGCATACCTTTTATATTTTTTTCCACTTCTGCAGAAAAATCACAGGTAAACAAAGCATATACAGAGTTGACAGTGCAAGGTTTTTTTAAGAAGGAATCCAGCGTGGAAGAAATTTCCAAATCGCTTTCCGTGATTTTAGCCTATTGGGAATTATGCAAGCATCCCAATTCGGAATAGGAAAATTTATTTCTATTTGCATTCCCACATTAAACAAACTGATAATAATAGTTTAAAGATTATATTTGAAAAGTTACCCCTTAAATCAAATATAATTAATGGAAAGTCTTTATAATGCCGCCGTTATCTGGTTTCTTTTAGGCTTTATACTTTTTTTACTTGAATTTGCCGTTCCCGGCCTGATCCTTTTCTTTTTTGCCATAGGCGCCTGGATCGTCGCTATTCTTACTTTCTTTTTTGATGTTTCATTAAATCTGCAGCTGGTCATTTTTTTAGGCAGTTCGATCATTACTATTTTACTATTCAGGAAATCTTTAAAAAACATCATGTGGTCAAGAAAAAATGCCACAGAGATTGAAGATGAATTTATTGGTAAGATAGGCAAAGCCGAAACTTTTATCGGTCCCGGCCAAAATGGAAAGGTAGATTTTAAAGGCACCAGCTGGGATGCCAAATCAGATGACATTATTGAAAAAGGAGAAAATGTTACCGTTATTGGTAACGAAAGCATTTTGTTAATTGTAAAATCAACCAAAATTTAATATGACTGCATCAACTATTATTTTAATTGTTCTCATTGTATTCCTGCTGGTCGCTTTTTTGTCAACGTTTAAAGTTGTACCGCAACGTTCTGTATATATAATTGAAAGGCTGGGAAAATACAGCCGTTCATTAGAAGCAGGGTTTCATATCCTGATCCCTTTCATAGATAAGATCGCTTATAGACAAAATCAAAAAGAGCAGGCCATTGATGTTGCATCGCAGATCTGTATTACCAAAGACAATATCGCTGTTGAAGTGGATGGTATTTTGTACCTGCAGGTAATTGATCCGCAAAAAGCATCATACGGAATTGATAATTATAAATTTGCCGTTGTGCAAATTTCACAAACAACTATGCGTAGTGTAATTGGCCGCATGGAACTGGATAAAACTTTTGAAGAAAGAGAAACCGTGAATGCCAGCATCGTTGAGGCCGTGGATAAAGCCAGTGGACCGTGGGGAATAAAAGTTTCCCGTTACGAAGTAAAAAATATTTCACCGCCGCAAAGCATCAGGGATGCGATGGAAAAACAAATGCGTGCCGAACGGGAAAAAAGAGCATTGATCGCAGAATCCGAAGGTGATAAGCAAGCAAAAATAAATCGTGCAGAAGGTGACAAGCAGGAAGCTATCGCCCGTTCTGAGGGTGAGAAACAGCGACGCATAAACGAAGCCGCCGGTACTGCCGCCGAAATTGAACTGGTGGCCATTGCAACCGCAAAAGGTATTACCGAAATAGCTAAATCCATCAATACAGAAGGTGGAATGAATGCCGTGAACCTGCGCATTGCGGAACAATATCTTGATGAATTTGGTAAACTGGCCAAGATAAATAATACCATGATCGTACCTGCGGATCTTTCTGATATTGC
>CAMPGG010000440.1 GCA_946885335.1 uncultured Chitinophagaceae bacterium | reverse complement strand
CCTTCACCGCTTACATTAAAACCATTACAAGGATTGAATTTATACCGGTGAAGTGGGCAAACCAGGTTGCCTGTTGCATCAACAAAACCCTGGGATAGAATGCCGCCGGCATGCGGGCATTTGTAGGCGCAGGCGAATATTTTATCACCCGCCCGGCCAACAGTTATTTTTTTCCCGCTTATTTCAACTACTGCCAGGTTTTGATCTTCGGGCAGTATTTCATTTATATGTTCAGCAATCTTTTGCCAGCGGAATGTTTTCTTAAACATCAATAAAAATCCTGGGATTTATAAGGATAACGAATAGCATACAATTCCCTTACTTTATCGAGTATGGATTTACGTAAGCCGTCAATATTTGTTTTTTCTGTTGCAGATACAAATACGGCATTTCCTTCTGTTTCCCATTGCCATTTATCCTGCAGATCGGCTAACAATTCTTTTTTTGTTTCATCTTCCAGCCATTCGTCAAATGTATTTTTCTCATACAAATCCATTTTATTGAAAATGGTAATGGTAGGTTTTTCCGCAGCGCCTATTTCCTGCAGGGTTTTATTTACAACGCCTAACTGGTCCTCAAATTTGGCATGGGAGATGTCAACAACATGTAATAAAACATCCGCTTCCCGTACTTCATCCAGTGTGCTTTTAAAACTTTCAACGAGGTGGTGCGGCAGCTTGCGTATGAATCCAACCGTATCACTCAATAAAAAAGGAGTGTTTTCAAATACAACTTTCCGGGTGGTAGTATCCAGGGTAGCGAATAATTTATTTTCTGCAAATACATCACTCTTGGTCAGCAGGTTCATGAGCGTTGATTTGCCAACATTCGTATATCCCACCAAAGCAACCCGAATAAATTCGCCCCGCTCTTTGCGTTGGGTGAAAGATTGTTTGTCGATCTCTTTTAAGCGTTTACGCAATAACGTTATTTTATCTCTCACTATCCTGCGGTCAGTTTCAATTTCAGATTCACCCGGACCCCTTGTCCCGATACCACCACCTAAACGTTCAAGGTGTTTCCACATACCGCGCAGTCGGGGAAGGATGTATTGATATTGCGCCAGTTCAACCTGCGCTTTGGCCTGTGCTGTTTTAGCCCGGTGAGCAAAAATGTCAAGTATCAGGTCACTGCGGTCAATGGTTTTAGCATTCAGGATTTTTTCGATATTGGTGATCTGTGAGCCTGTTAATTCATCATCAAAAATAACTGTCCGGATGCTGTGTTCTGCAACATAACGGGCTATTTCTTCCAGCTTACCCTTGCCAACAAAGGTTTTACTATCCGGGTGCGACAATTTTTGAACAAATCTTTTCACCGCTACAGCTCCGGCCGTTTCAGCAAGGAAAGCCAGTTCATCCAGGTATTCTTTTACCTGTTGTTCCGTTTCATCTTTTTTTACAACACCAACCAATATGGCCGATTCCTCGTTATTAAACAGGTTCTTTTTATCAAGCATAAGATCTGATGATTTAAAATTCTTTTGTTTCAAAGTTAATCCAGCAGGATTAAGCATAAAAAAAGGATTCCGCAATCCCTGCGAAATCCCAGCTAATTATTTGATGATGTAAATGCAGTATGATTTTACAGCCCGCTAATGGTAAGGCCAATAGAAAAAGGTTTGATGTCTGGTGCCAGGCCCTCTTTAAATAAGGGATTGAGCTGGTAGGTTCCATAGATAGTAAAATTTCCCCAGCCTGCCCTGGCCATCGCTGAAAAACGGGTGGTATTAAAGAAACGTTTGCTTTTTTCTTTTTGTGTATAATTGATCAACGACTGTTCATTTTTGTTCTGCCAGTTCTTTCCTTTGGTATGTGCACTGAGCAAGGTTCCTACTTTTCCGCCAATAGCCAGTTTTAAACCTCTTTTGGCATTATCCGGATCGGCTGTATAACGTAACTCAATAGGCGCTTCTAGCCAGGCTGTGGTTAATTTGTATTTTTTAAAGTGGCTTGTATCAGAAACATCGGTAAAAGCTAAAGTACTCGTATTGTCCTTGATGCCAACATAGGTTTTATCAAAATAAATGTTGTCTGTAGCTATACCGGGACCAATGGCAACACTCAGGTGAGGATTAGATTTAAAAGGGAAATCCATCATCATATAAATATTGAAACTACGGGGCAGTCCAGATGTATTAATGCTGTCGGGTTTGTTAGCCCATCCTGCATAGCCCAATTGAATCAATAGGTGATCATTATTGCGGGTAGTTAGTTTAGCAGGATTAACAGGTCTGGGTTGATTCTCTATAATGGTGTCGGTTTGTGAAAATCCAGTTTGAACAATTAAAAAACAACCTGTGATCATTAAAATCTTCTTCATAATTATATTATCTGTTAAACAAATATATTTTCCTGCCGGTTAATAAAAGGTTAAAGGGAAGTTGAGTTGAGTGGTTGATAAGTTGAAAAGTTGAATAGTTTTTTCAAAGACTTTGGTTGATTACCAATAATCTTTTCAACTAAATCAACTTATCAACTAACAAGTGGACCCTGCCGGGCTCGAACCAGCGACCCTCTGATTATGAGTCAGATGCTCTAACCAACTGAGCTAAGGGTCCGATGCAGACGAATCTGCATTAAAATATT
>CAMPGG010000439.1 GCA_946885335.1 uncultured Chitinophagaceae bacterium | reverse complement strand
TTTGTCCAAAGTCCGGCAATAGCATAGGCAAATGGAACAATGACAGATGCAAAACCAAGGAATAAAACCGGTGGGTGAATCTGCATCCAGTAATTCTGTAATAATGGGTTCAGGTCATTTCCATCTGTGATAAAACTTAAATAATCTGGCCGGGAAAAAATGGGAGCATCCATTTCATTCCTTAATAAAACAAATGGGTTGGACCCTATTTTGGCACCGAAAACATAAATACCTGCAACCATCGTTGCCAGGCAAAACTGGGCAAAACTCAATACTGCCATCACAGGAGCTTCCCATTCTTTTGCCTTAAACATTAAAACGATTCCAAGGATGGCATGCCAGGCAGCCCATAATAAGAAACTTCCTTCCTGCCCTTCCCAGAAACAGCTTAACAGGTATTTGAATTCCAGTGAAAGACTGCTATGCTGCCATGCATATTTATATTCAAATAAGTGATTGTAAATTATAAAGAAGAGAATACCGAATATGGCGAAAATGCTAACCGCATCAGCTATGAAAGAAAACCTGGCAAGCTTTCTCCAATAAATTTTATCGGGTTCATTTTTGCTGACAGTGCTTTTAAAATAAGCAAAGGCGGCCAATGCCGAAGCAACCAAAGAAAGGACTATAAAAAAATGACCCAGTTTGCCGGGCAGCAGGTTCTCTCCGTAATACTCCATCAGGGATAATTATTTTTTAAAGCAGTAGTTTATTTGGCAGAATTACCAGTTGTTGCTGCAACCGGGATGTTCTTTTGTGCAGCTTCTTTATCATCCTTATACTTGGATGGACATTTCATTAAAATCTCCCTGCATTCAAAATATTCTTCCTGCATGGCGCCTTTTAATACCAAACGGGTGCTGTGTTCAAAATTCTCTGGTTTGGCATTATGATAAACAACTTTTACAGATCCACCAACTGAATCAATAGCTGTAAAACTCATGTAATTGGGATTATTTATTGCATCGTATTCGATTGGCTTGCGGGTGTCCAGTTTGGCAACCAGGTGAACAAATTTGCCTGGTTTGTTTTTAGCCGTTTCTACCGTATCATAGGTAGTTAAAGAGCCCATAAAACTGATTAAAACAGCAATTGAAATGGCAATAAGAACAAGAATAACAATATGTAATTTCTTCATAGTTGTAAAATGCACGGCAAAGTTATTGCAGAATTACCGGATTGCACGATTTAAAGTACCTGATTTTGAATATCTGAACGTTAAAGAAATGGTAACAAGAACCCGGCGGTATTGTTCATTTTGTGGCTAAGCTAAACGGGTTTAACTTGCATCCCTTTGCAAAAAAAATTAACCATGACAGATTTATCCACCTTTGATCCGAATAATGCCGGAAATCCCAATAACAATATTTTCGGATTACCTTTTTCTGAAGAAGAGTCCAGGCTGGTTATTCTGCCTGTTCCCTGGGAAGTAAGTGTAAGTTATGGAGTAGGTACTGCAAGAAATACGGATCACATTTTTAAAGCCAGTTTACAAATTGATTTGTTCGATCCTGATGCACCCGATGCATGGCGCAAAGGATTTTTTATGCGTTCATACGATCAAAAGGTTTTATTGAAAAGCGATTACCTGCGCAAAGAAGCAGAATTATATATCGATTATATTTCTACGGGTGAACGGGTGGAAGACAATCTTTTTATGTGCAAAGCATTGAAAGAAGTAAACGAGGGAGGAAACTTTTTAAATCAATGGGTATATGAACAAACCAAAGAATTATTGGCTCAAAACAAGTTGGTAGGCATGCTTGGTGGCGATCACAGTGTTCCCCTCGGATTTTTTAAAGCACAGGCTGAAAAACATGGAGATTTTGGCATTCTGCAAATAGACGCCCATTGTGATCTTCGTGATTCCTATGAAGGTTTTAAATATTCGCATGCAAGCATCATGTATAATGCACTGCATGAAATTCCATCTTTAAAAAAATTAGTCCAGGTTGGTATCCGTGATTATTCTGATGGAGAGCTGGAAATAATTCAAAACAACAAAGAAAGAATTGTTACTTTTTTTGACCGCGATATAAAGGATCGTTTATTTGAAGGCGATACCTGGAAGAATGTAGTTGATGATATCATTCAAACACTTCCGCCAAAAGTGCATCTGAGTTTTGATATTGATGGCCTGGATCCAAAACTTTGTCCAAATACAGGCACACCCGTTGCCGGGGGATTTGAAGTAGAACAGATCAATTACCTGTTAAGAAAATTAATTCAAAGTGGCCGGCAGTTAATTGGTTTTGACCTGAACGAAGTAGGCGTTGGAGAAAATGACTGGGATGCAAATGTAGGTGCCAGGGTTTTGTATAAACTATGTAACCTGCTGATAAAAAGTAACGACAATTAATGCAAATTTTTTATGAAAGCTTATGAACTGGTAATGCAGAATCCTAAATTAAAAACTTACCAGAAAATAAGCTGGCTGGTGGTGGCCATGAATTTTTTTGCATTTATATATATTACCTTCCAGCTAATGAATACGGATGATTTTCGCTGGCCATTATTAGGTGCTATTCTAATTGCGGTATTTGTAATTATTTTCCAGTTAAAAAAAAGAAAAGATCCCGGTTCTCAACCACAATTTTT
>CAMPGG010000438.1 GCA_946885335.1 uncultured Chitinophagaceae bacterium | reverse complement strand
ATGTTAAAATATTCACGGTACCAATTAAAAACTTTACCCACAACACCTTTAGGTCATTATTCATGGTGGGGTTCACAACGTGGCGGAGATAACCTTTTGGTTGTATACTGGCTTTATAACGTTACGGGTGAAAGTTTTTTACTGGACTTGGCAGAGATAATCCACAAGCAATCTTTTGATTGGACCAATTCATTTTTACATACCCAGGATGTTGCTACCCCCTATACATTTCATACTGTCAATTTAGCCCAAGGTATTAAAGAGCCGGTTATTTATTTCCAGCAGCATCCTGAAAAAAAATATATTGATGCAGTATCAAAAGCGTTTAAGGATATACGTCATTACCTTGGCCAGGCACAGGGAATGTATGGTGCAGATGAACTAACAAGGGGGAATGATCCTGTGCATGGTTCTGAATTATGTTCATCTGTTGAAATGATGTATTCCCTTGAAAATATGATTAGTATAACTGGTGATATCAGTATGATGGATCACCTGGAAAAAATTGCTTTTAATGCTCTGCCAACTCAAATTGAAGATGGTTATGTTGGTCGCCAGTATTATCAGCAAGCCAACCAGGTAATGATCACCCGCCACAACAGGAATTTTGTAACGCCTTATGATGGAACAGATCAGTGTTATGGTGTATTAACCGGCTTCCCCTGTTGCACCAGCAATATGCACCAGGCATGGCCCAAATTTGTACAGAATCTTTGGCTCGCTACAGAAGATAACGGACTGGCGGCATTAGTATATAGTGCTTCTGAAGTAAAAGCAAAAGTTGCGGATGGTACAGAGGTTATATTCACAGAAGAAACAAATTATCCATTCGACAGTAACATAAAATTTACGCTGAATGCTCCAGGACAATTAACCTTTCCATTGCATTTGCGCATCCCATCATGGTGCAAGCAAGCTATCATTAAAATAAATGGGGAATTATGGGCAGAACCTGAAGGTAATCAAATTGTAAAAGTGAACAGGAAGTGGAATGATAATGATGTTGTTGAATTAATTCTGCCAATGGAAGTTACTACCTCCCGGTGGTTCAATAATTCTGTAGCAGTAGAAAGGGGGCCACTTGTATATGCCTTAAAAATTGAAGAAAATTGGAAAAAAGTAAAGGGAACAGACAGGTATGGTGATTATAGGGAGGTACGTCCTAAAACTCCTTGGAATTATGGCATGTTAGAAGAATTATTAAAAAGTCCATCCACATCATTTGAAATATTTTTCAATAATAAAAAGCTAGCGGCTAATCCCTGGAATCTTTCTAATGCACCAATTCAAATTAAAGCAAAAGGCAAAAGAATTCCCGAATGGCAATTATACAATGAAACATCAGGGCCTTTACCTTACAGTTCGATACGTTATCTTAAGGATCAACCTGCTGAAACCATTACTTTAATTCCTTATGGTTGCACCACATTAAGAATAAGCCAGTTTCCGGTAGTGCAATAATCACCGTTATCTTGGATTTAATTAATATTTTCATTTGATCTTAGATTAATTATATCCTTTTAAATTTTCGATTATTTCTCAAATTCTAATATGAAACAACTGCTTATAGTTTTGATGAGTGCTTTATGGATAGGCTGCACATCATCTAAAAAAGATCAAACCGAACTTATGCCCGCAAGAGAATCATTTCGGCAAACAATCGATAATAAAGAAACCGATCTCTATGTGTTGAAAAATAATAAAGGCATGCAGGCGGCCATTACTAATTATGGTGGCAGGATAGTGAGTTTGATTGTTCCCGATAAAGATGACAAACCAACCAATGTCGTGATTGGTTTTGATAGCGTTGAACAATACGTTTCTTCGACAGAACCTTTTTTCGGGGCTACCATCGGGCGATATGGAAACCGCTTAGCAAAAGGAGCTTTTATGATCGATACCAATCGTTACCAGGTGTCCATCAATAATGTTCCAAACGCCTTGCATGGCGGCAGTAAAGGTTTTCATTATGTGGTGTTTGATGGGAAACAATTGAATGATTCCACTCTGGAACTGTCTTATTTATCTAAAGATGGTGATGAAGGATTTCCTGGTAATTTGAACGTAAAAGTTACCTATTCCCTAACGGATAACAATAGCCTGAAATGCGAATATGAAGCTACAACGGATAAAACGACTGTTGTCAATTTAACCAATCATGCATTTTTTAATTTGAATGGTGAAGGAAGTGGAACCATTCTGGATCATATGTTGCAGATCAATGCCGCACAATATACGCCAGTTGACAGCACATTGATACCAACAGGAAAAATTGAGCCCGTTAAAAACACGCCATTTGATTTTACATCACCCAAAAAAATTGGTAAAGACATTGAAATAGAAAATCAGCAACTTGAATATGGCAAGGGTTATGACCACAATTTTGTTTTAGACGGAGCGGGAATAAATTCCGATATGCATCGGAACCTTCGGAAAGCGGCTACTGTTACAGGTGATAAAACTGGCATTCAAATGGAAATTTTTACGGAGGAACCCGGCCTTCAATTTTATTCAGGCAATTTCATGCAAAGCAAAAATAAAATGAGAAAAGGGATGGATGATTTCAGAACGGCATTTTGCCTGGAGACCCAGCATTTTCC
>CAMPGG010000437.1 GCA_946885335.1 uncultured Chitinophagaceae bacterium | reverse complement strand
ACGACAAGATGGTTGTAACCAGCGGAGGTGGCGGATTTGGTGTGATGGCTATTTTAATAGGCATGGAAAGAAAATGGATAACCCGGGAACAGGGAATTGAACGTTTGGAAAAGATTGTAAACTTTTTAGAAACAGCGGATACATACCACGGCGTTTGGCCTCATTGGTGGAATGGTGAAACAGGAAAAACAAAACCATTTAGTCGATATGACGATGGAGGAGATCTTGTTGAAACTTCTTTTATGCTGCAGGGATTATTATGTGTGAGACAATATTTGCAAAATGGAACCGCCCGGGAAAAAGCTTTAGCTAAACGGGCCGATGATCTTTGGCGTGCAGTTGATTTCAACTGGTATAGAAATGGTCAAAATACATTGTACTGGCATTGGAGCCCAAATCATGCATGGAGAATGAATTTCCCCGTAAGTGGTTATAATGAATGCCTGATCATGTATGTACTGGCAGCATCCTCGCCAACACATGCTGTGCCTGCGGAAGTTTACCATGAAGGCTGGGCAAAGAATGGAGCCATCAAGGGCAGTACAACTAAATACGGTTATACATTACAGTTAAAACACAATGGCGCAGAAGAATACGGCGGTCCATTGTTCTGGGCACATTATTCTTACCTGGGACTTGATCCGCGTGGATTGAAAGATCAGTATGCTGATTATTGGAAGGAAAATCAAAACCAGGCGCTGATAAATTATAACTGGTGTGTTGAAAACAAATTAGGTTACAAAGGTTACGGACCAAACAGTTGGGGACTAACTTCCAGCTATTCCGTAAGGGGTTATGCCGGTCATGCTCCCGGCGAAAAAAGAGACCTGGGTGTGATTGCCCCAACAGCGGCACTCGCTTCAATGCCCTACACACCCAAGGAATCAATGGCGGCTATGCATCACTGGTATACAACAAAAAAAGACAGTTTATGGGGACCCTATGGTTTTTATGATGCATTCAGCGAAACAGCCAACTGGCATCCCCAAAGATATTTAGCCATTGACCAGGGGCCCATTGTTGTGATGATGGAAAATCATAGAACAGGATTTATATGGGATTTGTTTATGAGCAGCCCGGAAATAAAAACAGGTTTAAAAAAGTTGGGATTTGAAAGTCCGCATTTGAAATAAATGTGGTGCTGAGAAACCATTAAACATAAACATTTATTAAAAGGACCGTGATCAAAAATATTTATCAATAAATTTTTTATTTATGAATAAGATATCACGCCAGGAGTTTTTGCAGCGTACTACGTTGGCCGGCGCAGCCATGTTACTGTCTTCTTTAGAAACGTTAGCCTTATCAGAAAATAAGAAAATAAAAGTTGGTGTCATTGGTTGTGGAAGTGTATCAACCCAATACCTCCCACATCTTTCAAAATCACCTTATGTGGAATTGGTAAGTGCCTGCGATATTATTCCTGAAAGAGCCATACAAAGAGCAAAAGAATATAACATCCCCAACCATTATCCGCATATCGATAAAATGCTGCAAGGTCCAAAATTTGATTTGATGGTGACCCTTACGGATATGCAGGAACATGGGCGGTTGAATAAACAGGCATTGATGGCAGGTATAAATGTTTGGAGTGAAAAACCAATGGCTAATACCTATGCGGAAGGAAAAGCGCTGTTTGATCTTGCCAATAAAAATAAATTACGCATATGGGGAGCACCGGCTGTCGTTAACAGTCCGCAATTTGCTTTTATGTCAAAGACCTTGCAGGCAGGAAAGTTAGGTAAGGTTGCGGCGGCGCATGCGCATTACGGTCATACAGGACCGTTATGGTCTGCTTTCTTTTATGAAAAAGGTGGCGGAAGTTTGCCCGATCTGGGTGTTTATAACCTGGCAACATTGACCGGTTTGTTAGGACCTGCAAAATCTGTTGTGGCCATGACAAGTATCATCACTCCTGAAAGAACCGTAGATAACAAGGGAACCATCAAAGTGGAAGCGGAAGACAATGCCCATGTTATTATGGAACATGCCAATGGAATTTTATCGCATGTGATGTGCGGCTTTAATTATTTTGATCCCTATGGACATGAAGGAACAGGACAGGATAAACCGACTATCCAAATCTGGGGCAGTCATGGCAATATGGGATTGGTGGGTTATGACTGGGCACCACATGGTGTAGACCTGGTAACACATGAAAATGAAAAACCGGAAAGATTTGTAAAAGATCCTGGCAGTTATGTGTGGCAGGAAGGTGCAACAGTAATTGCAGAATCCATGGTTACCGCAATGGAATCTCGCATAGCTGCAGATCACGCACTACATGTTTTGGAAGTCATAGAGGCAACACGAGCATCAGCTGATACAGGTAAAAAAATAAATCTGCAATCCACATTCAAATGGCCAATGGTTTAATTGAATGAGAAACACCTATAGTTGCTTTATTTTTTTCTAAAGCCACATAAGTTTTAAATTGTGCGACTGATGACGAACTGTCTAATTATGTGAAGCTGAAATGCGGTTTAAGGGAATATCTAAATAAAAAATAATGAAGCATTCACAAAAATATTTTCTTTCTCTTTTTCTATTGGTGCTGGTTAATGTTTTTAATACTTCTGCGCAACAAAAAACATATTGCAACCCGATCAATATCGACTATGGATATACGCCCAT
>CAMPGG010000436.1 GCA_946885335.1 uncultured Chitinophagaceae bacterium | reverse complement strand
GAAACATCCAGTTGGGTAAAGATCGTAGGTATTATCCTTGCACTTACGGCTGTAGTATTAACCTGTTGGCCTAAACGAAAAACTGAAACTAAATCCTTACAATCCATTAGTCCTTTAATGTGGATCATGCTACCTACCATATTATTCCTGGGAAGCGGATTTTTGGATACCATGATAAAATATGTTGAGCAAAGTTTTATCAACGAGCAAAATAATAATGCATACCTGATTACTGCCTTTGCGGTTGCATTTGTTTCAGGCTTTATCATTATGATCATCCTGTTTTTAAAAAAGAAAGAGAAGTTTGATAGGCGAAGTATATTGGCGGGTATTTTAATTGGTATTCCAAATTATTTTTCAATTTGGTTTTTACTGGAAGTGTTGAAGCAGCACCCGGGAAACAGTTCGGCCATTATTCCTATTGTGAATATGGGCATTGTTCTTTTTAGTTCAGTAATGGCCTGGTTGATATTTAAAGAAATACTTTCTGTAAAAAACTGGGTTGGAATTTTGTTAAGCCTGGCGGCTATTTCTTTGATTGCATATGGATGATGGTTGATAAGTTGAATGGTTGATAAGTTGAATGGTTAATTTTTTATTTAGTGATAATTATAATCAAGGGTGAAATGAGTGATGCGGATTTTTATTATACTATCGAGCAACCTGCTGTAGCAGAGTATAAGGACAGGGGCAGTAAGTTTATCGGCTATGTATTTCCGGTAGATAATGTTGAAACCTTTAAAGAAAAACTGGGAGAAGTAAAAAAGGAGCATCCAAAAGCCAGTCATCATTGTTTCGCTTACCGGATCGGGTTAGATAAAAACATTTTCCGTGTAAGCGATGATGGCGAACCCTCCGGAACCGCCGGTAAACCCATTCTCGGGCAAATAGACAGTAAAAATCTAACCAATACTTTGGTAATTGTAGTACGTTATTTTGGCGGAACCATGCTGGGTGTGCCGGGTTTGATCAATGCATATAAAATGACAACTTCCCTTGCGTTGCAGCTAACTTCCATTGTGCAAAAACCTGTTGAGGTTTTTTATAGTTTACAATTTGACTATACAAGGATGAATGATGTAATGATGATCATTAAGCAATATAACTGCACCATTATTAAACAGGAAGTTCAATTGTTTTGCATGATGGACATTGGAATCCCTAAAAACCGGGCGACAGAAGTTTTATATAAATTAAACGATTTGCAGCACGTTGAAACAAGATCTTTAGGAATTCAGCATGGATAGTCTGTTTTAGAATTATCCGGTGTAAATCTTGCTGATTTAGCATGTTAATACAAAATTATTCCGATTAATACTGTAACTAATGTCAATATCCTGCAGGGTTAGCTTTTGTATATTTGTGGGATTATTTTAATGAATATTGATTCATTAGGAAACATATTCGCTTAAAACCGATTTATATCATGCATGCGCATAAAACCATACGAATTGAGAATGAACCCGCATCAGAATCTCAAAGGGCAATAGCTAATAATTCTAATCCTGGTTTTCTAAACATTTTTAAATGTAAATGTCCAAGATGCAGGGAAGGGGATATGTTCCAGGAAAAGAATCCATATAAGTTAAAAACATTTATGAAAATGAATGAGAATTGCCCTGTTTGTAAACAGCCTTTTGAATTGGAAGTTGGCTTTTATTATGGTTCTGCTTATGTTAGTTATGCTATAACAGTGGCTTTGAGTGCATTTACTTTTGTTGCATGGTGGTTCATCATTGGATTTTCTCTTGATGATAACCGGGTATTTTACTGGTTGCTCACCAATGCTGTTTTACTTATTTTAATGCAACCTTACCTGATGCGGTTTGCACGGACTTTATGGTTATCATTTTTTGTTGGTTATGATAAACATTGGCGTGAGCACGAACCGGTTCAACCTGAAAGAACAAATGAAGCGCAGAAAAATGCCTGGTAATCAATTTATGCTGAATGATAATTTAATTTGCCATCAATAACTTTTGCCGGTGAAGTAAAAGGATGTTCAACAGCATTGTTGAAACCCATTATGTGAATTACATTCCAGCCTTTTACTTTTAAATAATCGGCGATCATTGACCTGTGACATCGCCACCAAACGGCTTCAGAACACATAAAAGCGGTATGTTCTTTTAGGCCCATCTTTTCCAGCACCTTAGTTCCATTTTTAAAATCTGGTGTTTCCATATAATCTGCATATCCCCTGAAGGCAGGATGACGCCAGGCTGTATTTTTAGAATCAATATTTGCTTTTCTTCTTCCACCTAATTCTACTATATGTAAATAGTTAATGTTGCTTTTCATTAAGGCTTCATTAAGTTCCGTTGAATTAAAGTGCGGGTATTTTTTTGATCCCGGGTAGTGACGGATATCTGCAACATTTTTAATATTGTTTGATTGCAATAATGAAATAAATTCTTCCAGGCTCCTGGTAGAATGTCCTATTGTCCATATTTTTTTTGGCTCTTTACTCATTCAATCAATTTCAAAAAAATCATACCTGCTGGCATAATTGTAATTCCTTTTTGCTTTCAAAGGATGTATATACTTTTCTAATTTATAGGTAACTTCAGGATGAAAAATTTGATTTTTTCTTATTCCCGATACATCAGTAAATCATGCAAATCATTGATGAAATAA
>CAMPGG010000435.1 GCA_946885335.1 uncultured Chitinophagaceae bacterium | reverse complement strand
GAGGAAGGAAGCAAAGTAATATCCAGTGAGGTTCTACCTGCCAAGGCCACTTCCTGTGTTTCGTAACCAACATAAGAGAATACAAGAGTGACATTGGTATTTTCTACATCAATAGAAAATTTTCCCTCAGCATTGGTTGTGGTCCCGGTTGTTGTTCCTTTAACCTGCACGGATACACCACTAAGCGGCATAGCGCCTTCTCCCAACACTGTTCCTGTAACCAATTCAAATATTTTCTTATTCGCTGCTTCACTTTCCCTGATTACTACCAGGTTGTTTTGCATTACCGTATAAGTGAGCGATTTATTTTTAAACAACAGGTTTAAAACATCCATCACTTCTGCATTGATAACCGAAATGGCTGTTTTTTCCCTGATGCCTTTTATATTTTCGTTATACAGAAAACGAAAATCCGTTTGTTCTTCAATATCGGCCAATACTTTATTCAGAGAAGTGTTCTTGTAATTTAAGTTCACTTTGTTCTGCCCAAAGCCGGTAGCCGAGACATTTAATACAAGCAACATAATAAAAATCCCTGTCAGGTTTACAATGCGTAAAGCCCTGGAAATGGATGCTGGAGAATTTTTCATTAAAAAAAATTTCATATGAATTAATTGAGTTGATTAACCAAAAAAAGCGGCTTATTTAAAATATTATCCATATTCTGTTTTATGGGGCACTGATATAAACTTCATTTGATTCATTTATTTTAAATTTAAAAGGTTCCGCAATTTGAAGAGCAGTTAAAGCCTGGTTGATAGTTTCATTTTCAAATGAGCCATTGAAACTGAGAGATTTTACCTGGTCATCTGTAAAAATAATTTTTACATTAAACCACCTTTCCATTTTCCTGGCCAGTTGATCAAATTTATCTCCGCGAAAAATCAGGCGATTATAAATCCAGGCAGTTTCTGAAAGATCAGTATTTTTTAGGGCCGAATCGATTGTAGAAATGAAATAGCTCTTTTCAAAGACAGTCATTGTATTATTAGTGCTGCCTGAAACTTGATTTTTCTCAAGATTAGATTGTTTGGTAACCTTAATTTTTTGATTTGGTTTTATCCGGATGGGTACCTGGTCACCTAATCTTTTCAATTCAACTTCTCCATGTAATAAAGTTGTTTCTACTGCATCGTCACCAGGATAGGATCTGACGGTGAATCGGGTGCCTAATACATTTATGTCAATATTGTCTGCATGTACAACGAAGGGCCTGTTCTCATCCCGGATAATATCAAAATAGCCTTCACCAATAATGGTAACCTCTCTTAAAGAATCTGAAAACTGGTTAAAGGTCAGTGCCGAACCTGCATTTAAAAAAACCACGGACCCATCCGGGAGCTGTGATTTTACCCGGCTTCCATTAGGTGCTTCAATTACTTTAGCAGTATGGACTGTTTTGGGTTGAAAAAAATCAAACACACTTAAAAGAAAAAAACCAACACCTGCCATGCATGCAACTGCAATCCAGGTAATAATTCTCCTTTTTTTTATGTTGCGGACCTGCTGATCGAACAAAGCAAGATTTTCATCTTCTATTGAACTTGCCAGCCGGTCAATGATATCATTTTCATTTTCCGTTGAATTGTTTACATGGGTTGAAGAAGTATGCCAAAGACCCAGCATAACTTCATATTGTTGCTGTATAGCAGGGTTTTGTGATAAAAAATCCTGGAATATGGCAATTTCTTCATTGGTGGCTTCGCCGCTGATATTGCGGGCCATTAATTGCCATATTTTATTTTGTTCAGTCATGTTTGGTCATGGTCTTCCTTAAAGGGACAATATTTTTTTAGTTATCTACTAAAAAATATGAAACTATTTTAATTGAGATTTTTGCCTGTTACCTAACAACGAAAAGTTACTGCTGGTGAATTTAAACCGATTTACGGGGGAGATGCAAACGAAAACTTTTTTGTTTATCAACTTGCAATGACTGGCAGATTCTTTTAACGGCAATGGCCATTTGAACATCGATTGTGTTTACAGAAATGTTCAGTATCTGGGATACCTCTTTGTATTTTAAACCATCTTCCCTGACCAGTTTGAAGATCATTTTGCAACGTGCCGGTAAATCATTAACCGCTTTATGCATGCGATGGAACATTTCATTAGTGATCATCTTTTCCTGCGGGTTATCTACTTTGTCGTCAATTTCAAAATCTAGGAAATCGTAAGGGGCGGTAATCAATTCTTTTGCCTTGCGGGAAAGCTCATTTAATGAACGGTTTTTGACTGAAACATATAAATAAACAGGCAGGTTTTCAATTTTGGAAATGTTATTCCTGTTATTCCATAATGAAACAAAAATATCTTCAACAATTTCTTCGGCAATTTCACGGTTATGTATAATAGTAAATGAGAACCGGCAAAGCCTGTACCGAAACTGGCCGTATAATTCAGCAAAAGCCTTTTGATCGCCTATGGCAATATTTGATTTTAATGCTTTAATGCAATCGTTCATAGCAAGCCATACAGGTTTTATAAAAAGAAACGCTATCGCAAATTAACAACTTAGCAAATAAAATGTTTAAAAGGTTTTTTCTGGCGTTTATAAGTTTAAATATTAAAATGAAATGATTTAAAAATTTAGCCTTTCCCTGCCTGATCTTTATCGTAAATTTGATACCTGAAAATT
>CAMPGG010000434.1 GCA_946885335.1 uncultured Chitinophagaceae bacterium | reverse complement strand
CGATATAAGCTTTTTTATCTTCCTGAAAAGCGTGTTAAAAACATAATTTATTATGCGCTTATCTTACCATTTTCATAACACTTTACCGGGCTTTTTTTTGTATATTATATGTATTATAAACTTAAAAAAAAGCACAAAATCAACTATGAACAAACCCATTTTATTGATTGCAGCGACTCTTATTTTCTCTGTAATTTCCCTCTCATTTTTAAAAAAGCCATCAGGTATTGAAACAAAGATAAAAGCTCCGATTATTTCCGGTAATACGACAGTTAAGTCCGCCTATATTGGGCACACTATGGATGCCAAAATATTAAGTGAAGATCTTTTTAAACAAATGCAATTGGATAAAAAAGGTCTTTCCAAAACTGCATTGGAAACAGCGGTTAAAGGATATATGCAATTGAAAAAACAGGGTAGATTAAAGAAAGATGGTTTGCTGACCATCGTTGATCTTAGCCAGTCATCAAGGAAAAAACGTTTTTATTTACTGGATGTTGAAAACATGGAATTACTGGCCCATACTTATGTGTCTCATGGTAAAAACAGTGGTGTGGATATGGCGAAGGAATTTTCTAATATTGTTGGATCTGAAAAAAGCAGCATTGGATTTTATGTAACTAAAAATACTTATTGGGGTAAGAATGGATTGTCTTTAAGAATGGCAGGACAAGAAAAAAGTTTTAATGACAATGCTGAAAAAAGAGCCATTGTTGTTCATGGTGCTGACTATGTAAATGCTGGTCGTGTAAATTCGTCGTTTATGGGACGCAGCCAGGGATGCCCGGCTCTACCAAGAGCAGAAACTAAGAAAGTGATTAACCTGATAAAAGATGGTACTGCATTATTTGTTTATTATCCTTCAGACAGGTATTTGCAAAACTCACATTTGATTAACGGCTAATAGCCAGTTATGCATTTTGCATTAATACAAATACTTACGCCAATCATTTCATGTTTTGATAATTTTACTGCTATTTAAAGTAAGCAGTACTGCTCTGCAGATTTAAAACATTAGATATAAGATGCGAATTATAAATAAATTTTTCCAATTCATCACTGCAGCTATCCTGCACTCTTCCATTCTCTTACTTTCGGCTAACGTACATGCGCAGGGTTTTTTAAAAGCAGATGGGCAGCATATTGTTAATGCAAAAGGAGAAAAGATTATTTTGAGAGGGATGGGCCTGGGCGGCTGGATGCTGCAGGAAGGATATATGTTTCGTTTGGGAAATATCGGGCAGCAGTACCGCATCAAAGAAAAAATCACAGAACTGGTTGGCAAAGAAAAAACAAAACAGTTTTATGATGCATGGTTAACCAATCATACCACCAAAGCCGATATTGATTCCATGGCTGCCTGGGGTTTTAATTCAATCAGGCTACCGATGCACTATAACCTCTATACATTACCGGTAGAAGACGAGCCGGTAAAAGGAGAGCATACCTGGATAGAAAAAGGATTCGTGCTGACGGATAGTTTATTGAGCTGGTGCCGGCAAAATAACATGTACCTTATCCTGGATCTGCATGCGGCTCCCGGCGGCCAGGGAAACGACCTGGCCATATCTGACAGGAATCCCACAAAACCATCTTTGTGGGAAAGCGAAGCCAATCAACAAAAGACAATTGCTCTATGGAAAAAACTGGCTGAGAGATATGCAGGTGAAGAATGGATCGGCGGTTATGATATTATCAATGAACCCAATTGGGGTTTTGAAGATTCAGCAGATTTCAGGGGCACAGCAGAAAATAAAAATGAGCCCTTGAAAAAATTGCTGGTTGATATTACCAAAGCTATTCGGGAAGTTGACAAAAAACATATCATCATTATTGAAGGCAATGGTTTTGGAAATAATTACCGCGGCATCTTGCCCACCTGGGATGATAATACCGTTCTTAGTTTTCACAAATATGGAAATTACAATAAGGTAAATGCCATTCAATCGTTCCTTGACCTGCGTGATAAATATAACGCCCCGCTTTGGCTGGGTGAATCGGGTGAAAATTCAAACACCTGGTTTACAGAAGCCATTCAGTTAGTAGAAGATCATGGTATTGGCTGGGCATGGTGGCAGGAGAAAAAAATGGGCATCAATAATCCGCTTGAAATTAAACGACCTGAAGGTTATGAAAAGTTGTTGGATTACTGGGCCGGCAAGGGAGAGAAACCATCTTCAACAGAAGCCTGGCAAATCTTGCAGCAGTTGTTAGAGAACATCAAAATTGAAAACAATATTTTTCATAAGGATGTTATTGATGCGATGTTCCGCCAGGTAAGATCCGGTGAGGCCATCTCTTTTAAACAACATTCGTTAAAAGATAAACTTATTATACAGGCCGTTGATTTTGATATGGGCCGTCAGCGGGTGGCATATTATGATAAAGATTCCGCCTGGTATCAATATACACCGGGTGTGGATACAAGAGGTAATCGCGGACGTATGTACCGCAATGATGGCGTAGATATTTCAAAGGGAGATGACGGATATTTTATCAATTACACAGAAGATGATGAATGGCTGCAGTATAGTATTGATGTAAAGGATGCAGGAAATTATTTCATCTCTGTAATGGTTGCTTCAGATAGTACGGCCGGGAAGTTGTCTATATTAAATAATGGTGTAAAAATTATTTCACCCGTAAG
>CAMPGG010000433.1 GCA_946885335.1 uncultured Chitinophagaceae bacterium | reverse complement strand
ACCAAAAATTTCAAACCATAGATGGTTTTGGTTATACATTAACCAGTGGCAGTGCAACATTGATCAATGCCATGAGTGCTTCCGCTAAATCTGCGTTACTTCAGGAGTTGTTTGGTAAAAATGAGAACTCAATTGGTATAAGTTACCTGCGTGTAGCTATTGGCGCATCGGATTTAAGTGCCAGTGTATATTCTTTCAATGATATGCCTGAAGGTCAAACAGATCCTGCGCTAACTAATTTTAGCCTGGAACCTGACATGGCATCCGGCACGGGCGTTATTCCATTATTGAAAGAAATTTTAGCCATCAACCCAAACATAAAAATAATGGGTTCACCCTGGAGCCCGCCGGTTTGGATGAAAGACAATGGAAGCTCGATTGGTGGAAGTTTAAAGCCGGAATACCATGATGCTTATGCGCAATATTTTGTAAAATATATTCAGCAAATGAAAGCCCAGGGTATAACCATCGATGCCATCACGCCACAAAATGAACCTTTACATCCTGGAAATAATCCAAGCCTGCTCATGCTGCCCGAACAGCAAAGCAATTTTATCAAGAACAGCCTGGGACCTGCTTTCCAGGCCGCTGGCATTTCAACCAAGATCATTATTTATGATCATAATCTTGACCGTACCGATTACCCGATTTCTATTTTAAATGACCCCGAAGCAAAAAAATATATTGACGGATCTGCATTTCATTTATATGCAGGCGATGTTAGCGGCATGACAACCGTTCACAATGCGCATCCTGATAAGCATGTTTATTTTACCGAACAGTGGACAGGATCTAAAGGCACCTTTGATGGTGACCTGCAATGGCATTTAAAGAATGTGATCATCGGGACAATGCGAAACTGGAGCCGTGTTGCCCTGGAATGGAACCTGGCCAATGATCCCAATTTTGGACCGCATACACCCGGTGGCTGCACAGAATGTAAAGGTGCATTAACGATCAGCGGATCAAGTGTAACAAGGAACGTCTCCTATTACATCGTTGCGCATGCAGCTAAGTTTGTACCAGCCGGATCGGTTAGGGTTGCAAGTAACAATGCAGGCAGTTTACACAGCGTTGCCTTTGTAACACCTGCCGGCAAAAATGTACTGATTGTTTTAAATGATGCAAATACGGCAGCCTCTTTCAATATTCAATACAAAGGCAAAAAAGTAGCAACCCATTTACCGGTTGGTGGTGTGGGTACTTATACCTGGTAACTTCAAAAATTAATTTTGTGAAAAAAATATTCATTTTATCATCCGCCATTTTTTTATTCAGTTGTACTGACCAATCACAAAAAACAGGAACGCTATCATCGCCTCCTCCTGTTCCATTTACAACAGATGGTAAACAAGTGATCGTTTACACAACGGCAGACAGCAGCGATCTTCGTTTAACCCTAACCGATACATTGAGTTTTAAACCCATGGAGCAACCCAAAGAAAACCAGGTTGCCGTTTTTGTGGATCCCACTAAAACTTTTCAAACTTTCTTTGGAATAGGTGCGGCATTAACGGATGCATCGGCGGAAACATTTTATAAATTACCCGCAGAAGCGCAGCAACAATTTTTAGAAGCGCATTTTGACAAAGAAAAAGGTATTGGGTACACCGTAGCCAGGACCAATATAAACAGCTGCGATTTTAGCAGTGGCATGTACACCTATGTTGCAGATGGTGATTCATCACTCAAAACTTTTGATATCGCTCCTGATAAAAAATTCAAAATCCCTTTCATTAAAAAAGCACAGGAAGCTGCCGGTGGCAAGCTTGATTTTTTTGCCAGCCCCTGGAGCCCGCCAGCCTGGATGAAGGATAATAACAACATGAAACAGGGTGGAAAATTATTGCCGCAATTTGATAAGAGCTGGGCGATGTACTATACCAAATTCATTAAAGAATATGAAAAAGAAGGCATTCCAATCTGGGGTATCAGTATTCAAAATGAACCCATGGCTACACAACGCTGGGAAAGTTGTTTATACACCGCCGAAGAGGAAAGAGATTTTTTAAAAAATCATTTGGGACCAACCATGGCAAAGGAAGGTTTACAGGATAAAAAAATAATCGTTTGGGATCATAACCGCGATTTGATCTACCAGCGTGCACAAACTTATTTTGATGATCCCGAAGCTGCTAAATATATCTGGGGAATAGGTTTCCATTGGTATGAAGACTGGAGTGGCGGACAACCGATGTATGAAAATATTAAACGTGTTCATGAAGCATATCCCGACAAGCATATTTTCTTTACAGAAGGAACGGTGGAAAGTTTTGATGCCAGTCGTTACAATGCATGGGTTTTGGGTGAAGAATATGGCCGCAGCATGATCAATGATTTTAATAATGGCATGGTTGGTTTTACAGACTGGAATATTTTGCTGGATGAAACCGGCGGACCAAACCACGTACAGAATTTTTGTTTTGCACCGGTGCATGGCGATACAAAAACCGGTAAACTTATTTTCACCAATTCATATTATTATATCGGCCATTTTTCAAAATTTATAAAACCAGGTGCTAAAAGAGTTATTGCATCTGCCAGTCGCAGCCAATTACTGACAACTGCATTTCGCAATGAAGATGGAAAAACAGTTGTTGTTGTTATGAACCAGGGAGATATTAAAACACCTTATTTTTTATGGATCAA
>CAMPGG010000432.1 GCA_946885335.1 uncultured Chitinophagaceae bacterium | reverse complement strand
ACGTTTGAGTGACTTTATCACAGTATCAGGTATTGATGATAACCAGTTCATGGAACAGGTTGAATATTTTCATAATTATCTTTTGAAAGAAGATGAATATATCGGCTTTTTACAAACAGAACTGGCAGACCAGGAGAGCCTGATGACTAAATCGCAGGAAATTGATTCGGTAAAAGAAATGCTGAACACGCAACACAGAATAAGAAAGGAACTACAATTTGTTGAAGATGACTTTCATAAACTAACATTTGAGCTAAACAATTATATGTGCACATTTTTTAGTTCAGGCATGAGCAGCCCCAATTATCATTTCATGTAATGAGGAATACGTTATAGTTTGAGAATTACACTTCTGATCCCTTACCCAATAACTACGATTTCCCTTTTTGCTGACAGGTATCATTGAATAGCGATAATTACATCTTTACATTTATGTTCTTAAAAATAAAACCATGAACACCAAATCAATAATAGGTTTAGTCATAGTTTTTCTACTTACCGGCTGTTCATCATCCCGAATCACACATTCCTGGAAATCAGAAACTGCGAGCTCTGGTAGTTATGACAAGATCATGGTTATTGGCATCATCAAGGACCATGACAGAAACCTAAGAGAACAAATGGAAAATCACCTGGCTGATGACTTAAAAGCAAGAGGATACAATGCAGTTTCATCACTTAAAGAATACGGACCAAAAGCATTTGACAACATGGATGAAGAAGGCGCAATTACTAAATTAAGCAACAGTGGTGTGGACGCCGTTATTACGATTGTATTACTGGATAAAGAGAGAGAACGGAATTATGTTCCGGCCAGGGTTCACTACTCTCCTTACATTATTTATCAAAGACATTTTTGGGGTTATTATTCAACGATCTATGACCGTATTTACAGCCCGGAATATTTTCAGCAGGTAAACACCAAATATTTTTGGGAAAGCAATTTTTATGATTTAAAAACAAAACAACTTTTATATTCTGTGCAAACAGAATCTTTTGATCCTGCATCTGCTGAAAGTCTTGGACACGAATATGGAGAAATGATTGTAATGGATATGTTTGAAAAGAAAATAATCAACCATCAGCCAAAATTAAAATCATAAACCGTTAATCATTAAACATAGTCCGGAAGGGTTGCAATAAATTTGCAGCCCTTTTTAATTAAGCAGGTTAGCCAATTTCTTTTCGTTCAGAATAACTATGGCCCCATCTTTTATGGCTATCAATTTTTCATTTTTAAATTCACTCAATGTGCGAATGAGCGATTCCGTTGCCGTACCGGCTATGGTAGCTAAACTTTCGCGGCTGATATCTATAGAAAAATTCTCGACTTTTTCAGTATTATATTTTTTGTTTAACGTTATTAAAGCATCTGCAACTTTCTTTCGCAATGAATTATAAGCCAGGCCCAGTAAATGGTTTTCCTTTTCTGAAATATTCTTTGCAAGCAATTGAATTAATTTTTTACTGACTTCAGAATTATTATTTAGCAATGCATTAAAATCGCTGGTGGGTATAATACATAATTCTGTCTCTTCCATCGCTTCTGCTGTTTCCTGGTAATTGGTATTTTCCAGTAAACTGATATATCCCAAAAAATCGCCTTCAGAGTATAAATCAACTACCAGTTCTTTTCCGTCATCATTTGTTTTGTAAGTTTTTACTTTCCCTTTCTGTACATAAAACAAACAGGTGGGACGGTTACCTTCTAAAAAAATCAATTGCTTTTTTTTATACTTATTGATATTTCTGCCGGTGCTAAGGTCACGTAATCCATCCGTTCCATTACTGGCATGAATTAATTCATCTATACCCGGGATACCGCTGCCAATTTCTCTTTTGTTGAGTTCCGCTTTTTTTAACCTGCTTTCAACTGCACTTAACAATTCGGTATCGTTAAAAGGCTTAGTGATAAAATCATCGGCGCCCATATCCATGCCTTTCCTGAAATCGGAGCGGTCGGTTTTTGCCGTTAGAAATATAAATGGTGTATGATCAGTTACCGGGTTATTATGCAGGGTATGCAATACTCCATAACCGTCAAGCAAAGGCATCATAATATCGCAAATAATTAAATCAGGATTTTCTTTTAATGATAATTCAACGCCCTCTTTACCATTTTGCGCAGTTATAACACGGTAATTAGCCAGCTCTAAAATCTCAGCTGTGTTTTCCCGGATATCTGCGCTATCCTCAATCACCAGAATTTTTTTCATAACAACTTTTTTACCAGGTGAGCATTAATAAATTTTCATAGTTGATAAATAACCTGGTGCAGTTCAATTGTAAATTTTATGGAGGGTAAGGATTGTTTTCATTGGGGAGAATGGTGGAGAAAGGAATTATTCCGGAGCTTAAACTTCTTAATTTGATTGATGGAGGCTCTATAAATTTATAAATTTCCCCGTTAAACCTGCTCTTTTAATTTCAAAACTCAATCTTAAATTTAACCCTTGTAATAATAAAAATGAGCGGCACTAATGCTCTTATTATTATTAAATAGTTTACATGCAATAACGATATTTTTTCTAAGAATTGTAAAAGATGAGCATTGATAGTAATCAAAATACAAGGTGATTTTTATCAAGCGGGATGATAAAAACTTTGAAGGAGAACTTTCTATGTATTTATTAAATCTATTTTTTTATGCATGATTAGAA
>CAMPGG010000431.1 GCA_946885335.1 uncultured Chitinophagaceae bacterium | reverse complement strand
CCTATTGAATTTAAGGGTTTGAAGGCACAGTATATATGGTACCTGATGGGCGGGTTAATAGGTTTGCTGATTCTCTTCGCCATACTTTATATATCTGGTCTGAATACTTTCTTATGCCTGGGCATCATTGCAACCTGTGGTACCGGATTATTTATTCATGTATACCGGCTCAGTCATAAATACGGGGAACATGGAATGATGAAAGCACTTGCTAAAAGAAGTATTCCCAAAGTGATAAAAAGTTATTCAAGAAAAGTTTTCACCCAGTTATGGAAAAAAAATTAAAAGATATACTTCCCATACTCGCAGTGGAACATGATTGCATTTTATCAAAACAAGGCGATGTGACACTGGCTTATGAAGTCACACTACCGGAGCTGTTTACCATGTCTGACCAGGATTATGAAGCTATGCACCAGGTTTGGATCAAGGCGATAAAAATGCTATCGCATCATACGGTGTTTCACAAACAGGACTGGTTCACCGAAACAAAATATGTTGCCGATTTTTCAGGAAGTGATAAAAGTTTTCTTTCAAGAAGCAGTGAACGATTCTTTCATGAAAGGCCATACCTGGATCACCAGTGTTTTATCATGCTTACCAAAACACCGGCAAACAGGAAACCAGGGAGTTCTTTATTCTCCAATTTATTAAGAAGAAATATTGTGCCGGAAGAGTCCCTGAACCCGCATTTGTTACAGGAGTTTTTTGATAATGCGGGGCAGTTTGCCAGGATCATGGAAGACAGCGGACTTGTGAGCATGCAGCGATTAACAAACGAACAACTCAGTGGCAACAACAGGTATTGTGGTTTAGTAGAAAGGTACCTTAATCTGCAACCTCTTGAATCGAATTATTTATTGCATGATATATGCTTTGACAATGGTATCCGGGTTGGCCATCAGCATGGCCAGTTATTTACCTTATCAGATGCAGCGGATCTTCCATCCTACTGCGGTTCGAGAGTGAATTACGATAAGTACTCTACAGATAAAACCAAATTCAGTATCGGTTTTGCATCACCGTTAGGCCAACTCCTGCCCTGCAACCATATTTACAACCAGTATATTTTTATTGATGATCCGCAGAAAACCATTCAGAAACTGGAAAGCAAAAGACTGAGGCTGCAAAGCCTGAGTGCCTATTCCAGGGAGAATGCCATTTCAAGGGATGCCACCAATGCATTCTTAAACGAAGCCATCGCTGAGCAAAGACTACCGGTTAAGGCACATTTTAATATTTTGGTTTGGACTGAAAATAAAGAGGATCTGAAAGAGGTAAGAAACCTGGTATCATCAGCCCTGTCCCAGATGGACGCGGTACCGAAGCAGGAGCTGTCGGGGGCACCGCAAATATTCTGGGCAGGCATACCGGGTAATGCAGCTGACTTTCCAATGAATGACAGCTTTGACACTTTTGGTGAACAGGCATGCTGTTTTCTGAACATGGAAACCAATTACAGGAGTTCCGTATCGCCTGTTGGCATCCGCATGGGTGACAGGTTAACTGGTAAACCCATACATGTTGACATATCGGATGAACCCATGAAAAACGGAGTGATTACCAACCGGAATAAATTTATCCTGGGACCCTCGGGAAGCGGTAAAAGTTTTTTCACCAATCATATGCTGAGATCTTATTATGAACAGGGAACCCATATTGTACTGGTGGATGTGGGACACAGTTATAAAGGACTCTGTGAAATGGTTGGTGGGTATTACTTTACTTATGATGAAACCAACCCTATTCGTTTTAATCCCTTTTATATTGCTGATGGTGATTCACTGGATACCGAAAAGAAAGAAAGTATTAAAACTTTATTGCTGGCCCTGTGGAAAAAAGACAATGAAAACTTTAACCGCTCTGAATATGTAGCGTTGTCCAACGCATTACAGTTATATTATGAAAAGCTTGAAAAAAATAAATCCGTTTTTCCTTGTTTCAACAGTTTTTATGAATTCCTGCAGGAAGACTTTGTACATGTATTGCTGGCGGATAAAGTGAAAGAAAAAGACTTTGATATCACAAACTTTTTATTTGTGCTTCGTCCATATTACAAAGGAGGAGAATTTGATTATCTACTGAATGCCCAAAATAACCTGGACCTGCTGAATGTCCGTCTCATTGTTTTTGAATTGGATAATATTAAGGACCATCCCATATTATTTCCGGTAGTTACGATCATCATCATGGAAGTTTTTATTTCCAAGATGCGCAAATTAAAAGGGGTCCGTAAAATGATCCTGATAGAAGAAGCCTGGAAAGCTATTGCCAAAGAAGGTATGGCGGAATACATCAAATATCTTTTTAAAACGGTACGAAAATTTTTTGGAGAAGCCGTAGTCGTTACCCAGGAAGTGGAAGATATTATCAGCAGCCCGGTAGTTAAGCAGGCCATTATCAATAACAGTGATTGTAAAATTCTGCTTGATCAAAGTAAGTACCAGAACAAATTTGACCAGATCCAGGAACTGCTTGGTCTGACGGAAAAAGAAAAGGCATTGGTTCTTTCCATCAACAAGGCTAATGATCCAACAAAAAAATACAAGGAAGTATTTATTTCCCTGGGTGGGATCTTAAGTAAAGTTTACCGGACAGAAGTATCGATGGAGGAATACCTGGCTTATACCACGGAGGAAACCGAAAAAGTAAGGTTGATGAAGTATGCAGAAAAATTTGACGG
>CAMPGG010000430.1 GCA_946885335.1 uncultured Chitinophagaceae bacterium | reverse complement strand
TTAGTTGATTTTTATGGTGATGTACCTTATTCAACAGCATTTGATGTATCAGCCAATGTAAGGCCTACATATGATAATGGGGAAGACATTTACAAGGCTTTATTGCCATTGATTGATGAAGGAATGGATTTAATCAAAGCAGCTTCCGGAAATGATGCAAACATTGCCACCCAGGATATCCTTTTTCAGGGTAATAAAACCAATTGGGCAAAATTTGGTAATTCGTTAAAGCTGCGTTTACTTACCCATACTTCAGAGGTAAACACCTTTAATATTCCAGCAGAAACTGCAAAAATCACCGCTGAAGGTTCAGGATTTTTAGGAAATGGTATTAATGCATCAGTACAGCCAGGCTATACTGTTGATAAGCCAAATCCATATTATAATGCGCATCTTTTCCTTTCAAACGGTAATGAAGCAGACAATTATAACAGGGCTAACAATTTTACTTTAAACCACATGAACAGTTTGCTGGATCCAAGGGTTGAAAGAGTTTATCGTCCTGCAAAAACAAACGGTGCATTTAAAGGAACCGATTATGGTGCAGATCCTTTATCTACAAATGGTAGTGATCTTACTTCAGGACCAGGTTTCGGACCAGCTCCATTACCTTCATCACCTATGTGGTTGATGACTGGAGTAGAAGCTATGTTCCTGGTTGCCGAAGCAACAGCAAGAGGATGGTTACCTGGAGATGCCCAGGCAGCTTATGAAAATGCTGTACGTGAATCTTTTACATTTTTGGGATTGACAGTAGCACAAGCTGATGATTATTTGACCAGCACAAATGCTAAAGTGGCATGGCCTGCAGCTGGATCTTTAAATGATAAGATCGCGGTTATTATGTGGCAGAAGTATTTTGCTTTAGTTGGCATTCAGGCAAATGAAACCTATAACGATTGGCGCAGGCTAGGTATCGTTCAGCCACCATTATCAATTGCTCCTGAAAGAGGTAGTAACCTGATCCCGGTTCGTTTGTTATATCCAACCTCTGAATATAACTACAATGCGGAAAATGTAAAAGGCCAGGGAGATGTTACACCATATGCACCGAAAGTGTTTTGGGATCTATAATTCTGTTATACCAAATAAATTAAAGAAATGAAAAAATTAAAATTTAATAATATCTGGCTGGTTTTAGCTATGTCACTTAGCTTAACAGCATGCCTTAAAGACAAAGGATATGAAGATGGGGAATACGGATCAATTAAGGATATTGATGGCCAGGAATGGTTATCTATCCCTGTTGCAGCAAGAAATCCCAATGTTGTAGGCCTTGAATCAAAAGCTGGCGCACAGGATGTTCAATTGTTCGTTGTTTCTTACGATTATGTAGAACCTGCAGCAACTGATATTTCAGCAACAGTTACTGTTAATAATGGTCTGGTTACAAATCCGGATGTAATTATTTTACCAGCTTCCACTTATACTATTCCAACTAATACAATCACTGTTGAAGCGGGTCAAAGAGTAAGTGAGAAGTTTGTAATTTCTTTAAATACAAGCACACTGGATCCTACTAAACAATATGGTATTGGATTTACGCTTTCTAATCCATCAAAATCCGGAGTAGGTTTATCTCAAAATCTGACAAATGTTGTATATCATTTCACGCTTAAAAATAAGTATGATGGAATTTATACAGCTAAGTTCAGCATGGATCCAGCAGCTGACAGATCACAAGATTGGAGAGGACCTTATACATATGGATATGATATCCACATGATTACAACAGGACCTAATTCTGTAAGAATGTTCAATACTGCATATAATGCAGGATATCATCCATTAATGACGCCAGGTGCCAGTGGTTTTGGTTCAACTGAAGCTCATTTTATTTTTGATGATAATAACAAATTAATTGATGTTGTAAATCTTGCAACGGGAACAAGGACTTTCAGACTTAACCCAGCGGTTACAGATAGTCGTTATGACCCGGCAACAAAAACAATTTATGCAGCAATCATAATGGATCAAACCGGTTTTCAACCATTGCCTATCTATGATACTTTAATCTGGAAAAGAGCAAGACCATAAGTGTTTGTTAATTTAAATTAAAAGAGCTGCATAACGCAGCTCTTTTTTTAATTTCCATATGCAAGTTAATTTGTACTTTAAAATATGAATCTTCAAAACATGAAAAAGATCTTATTATTCAGTTGTTTATTATGCGCCATGGTTGTTTCTTTTGCTCAAGTGGATCCAATGGGAGACTTTAATAAACATGTTGTTGCAAACTGGAAGGGTGATTATATTAGAATTGCTCAATACAGGGTTAAGGGAACTCCTTATTTATATGGAGAATCATTTCCAGGTTCAATAAATTATAAAGGAGGTAAAGTTTTTAAAGATTCCAAGATTCTTTATGATTTGTACAATCAAAAAGCAGGAATCGACGAGAAAAATGAAATCTTTGAAGCGGATGATATGGTAGAAGAATTTTCAATTGTTTTACCTGAAAAATACGGATCACAGCAATTATTATTCAGAAACAGTTCTTTCTATGATCAAGGATATAAAGGCTTTTTTAATGTAGTTGTAGATGGAGAGAAAATCTCCCTTTTAAAAAGTTATAAAATAAAACTTTCAACGGATCCGGCAAACCCAATGGATAAAGACATAAAAGTATTTGACCAGTATTTTGAGTACTATTTATATTCAAAAAGCGATCAAAAATTAGCTAAAATAAAA
>CAMPGG010000429.1 GCA_946885335.1 uncultured Chitinophagaceae bacterium | reverse complement strand
GCTACGCCAGGTAAAATCCAGGTATTGGGTGTAAGCGAAATAGGAGGGAAAAAAGTAATTGCGATGAGAATGCTGCAGGGCAGAAATCCTGATTGGATAGCCAGGCCATTTTTTGCAGAATATGATAGTAATGCCATTTGGCTGGATGACCTGAAACCTGCTTTTGGTGAAGAGAAATTCTTTTTTGAAGATGAACTGGCACAAATGTTTCATGAAGAATTAGGATATGAATCAAGGATACATAATTTAGAGTAGAATTTTAACCATGCCTAAACACACATATCTCAATCCGAATATTAAAGGATTGAAAGAATCACCTACCCTGCGTATAAATCAATATTGTAAAGAACTTTCCGCACAGGGAATGCACATTTATAAATTAGGATTGGGACAATCACCATTTCCTGTCCCTGACCCGGTTGTAAATGCATTGCGTTTATATGCGCCACAAAAAGAATATCAGCATGTACAGGGATTGTATGAATTGCGACAAGCCGTTGCACAATTTCATCGTAAAAAAGACTATGTAGATATTCAGCCGGAAGATGTAATGATAGGACCCGGTTCCAAAGAATTACTCTTTCTGTTGCAACTTGTTTTTGAAGGTGAAGTAATTATTCCCAGTCCCAGCTGGGTTTCTTATTTGCCGCAGGCAAAGATCATCGGCAATAAAATAAATATTATCCATACATCTGCAGAGGATCAATGGAGATTGTATCCGCACCAGTTGGAAAAATTCTGCAAGGAAAATGTTTCCAATATTTCAGAGCCGTATTTGCTTATTTTAAATTATCCGGGCAACCCGGATGGTTTGACTTATGATGAAAATATGGTGAAAGAGCTGGCTGCCATGGCCAGGAAGTACAATGTTTATATTCTTTCCGATGAAATATATGGACAATTGCATCATGAAGGAAACCATGTTTCCATTGCACGATTTTACCCGGAAGGAACCATCATCAGCTCGGGATTAAGTAAATGGTGTGGAGCCGGTGGATGGAGATTAGGGACTTTTTCTTTTCCAAGCCAGTTACGCTGGCTGATGGATGCCATGTGCATTGTAGCAAGCGAAACTTACACTTCTGTTTCCGCACCTATTCAATATGCAGCCATACAGGCATTTATTGGTGGCTCTGAAATAGAAGAATATTTATGGCATGCACGAAGAATATTAAAAGAACTCGGGTTAGAAATTGCGAATACTTTACAAAAAGGAAATATTAAAACGAATGATCCCACAGGTGGATTTTATTTGTTCCTTGATTTCACAGACCTGCAGGAAAAGCTGGCTTTACGTGGTATCACTACCGGCATTCAATTATGCAACCAATTGTTGCAGGAAACCGGTGTGGCCATTTTACCCGGTGAAGATTTTAACCGGCCAGCAGGCGAAATCTCCGCAAGACTTTCATACGTGGATTTTGATGGAGCGAAAGCTATGAGTGCCAGCAGGAATTTTCCTTTACATGAACAATTACCAAAAGACTTTACCCATAGATGGTGTGGTCAGGTCATTGAAGCGGTTGAAAAACTTGTTGAATGGGTTAATAAATAATCTGCCTGCAATTAAAACGTTATATTATTTCAAGTACCCATCCCTGTTAGTTTAAGATTAATCGGGGCGCAGACAAATTATTAATCACTTCAAAGCAGTTCTTTACATTTGCATTTTAAAAATTAAAAAAATACATGGCAACAACAAAAATAACAGTGAACAATAATGGTTCCTTAAGAGTAGAAGGCGATTTTGAGATTGTAGATAAAAATGGCAATCCTTATGACCTTGGAGGAAGAGAAGTAGTTTCTATCTGCCGTTGTGGATTATCGAAGAATAAGCCTTTTTGCGATGCTTCGCACAAAGGTCATTTTGAACATGAAGCCATTGCTTTTGCTTTACCTCCCAAAAAACAGTCATAAAAAAAATCCACCCTTATTTTTTGGGTGGATTTTTTTTAAAATTTAATTAGTCATTTTTTGATGTCATGATCTGTCCGCGAATCTCCCCATCAGGATAGGTAGTACTGTTACCCACAACAAAGTACCATTCATTATCCAGCAATGATGATTCTTCTTCTTCCGTTAATGTAGCTCCACCTACGGCACTACCCGCAACACCAGCAGTTGTTACAGCAACTTTACCTATCAAATTGCCATTTGCTCCCGCAGCTGCAGGACCATAAATACTTACTGAATCTGTAGCGGATGCAGCTAATCCACTCCAGCTGATATTGTATTGCATCTGGTTTGTTTGTGCGTTATAAGAACCGCTTATACTTCCGGTTGCTGTTGTAGTAACAGCTGGAACAACCTGGGATCCTGTTGCATTTCCAGAAAGTGTGTATGTATCTTCATTGATGTCATCCATTTCATCTTTTTCACATGAAGAAAATCCGATTACACTTGCAACAGCTATCAGAACGGGTACATTAGTAATTCTTTTAAATAAATTCATCGTTTTCATTTAGATCCTGTTTTTATGGTTAATAATAATCAGGTAATTAAACAAAAAAATTACCAACATAACATTTGCAATGTTGAAATTTGTCTACATGGCGGGGTTTGATATTCCTTTAACAAATAATCAAATTATTTGCTTTGATAGAACAAGGAAAAGGAAATATGTATGTTCAAAATTTATACTTCAATCCCATAAACTTCATAGCAGGCAAAGCATTTCCTTTAAAATCAAACAAAGCT
>CAMPGG010000428.1 GCA_946885335.1 uncultured Chitinophagaceae bacterium | reverse complement strand
GCATTTATTTTAAATGGAGATGTTTGTCCGCCACCCAGGCTTACCTGGTCAATTTTTATTTTTTGATCATTGGGATTGATGATCTTAAAAGTATGCGTAACGGATCCTGTGGTTGTAAATACAGTGTCAAAATGCAGGGTATCTTCTGTAATGATCAACCGTGCATCAGGTGATGTAATGAAAGATTCTTTTTTACAGGCAAAAAAGACAGCGAAGATTGCAAAGACAAAAACGGCACGTTTCATATTCTTCAAAAATAACCGTTTATTTATTTGAGAGAAGCGAAACATTTTTGCATTTAGTGAGACGAATAACAAAGACTGGCAACACTCAATGTAACGCCAGGTACATTCAGCAGTTCAGTTCCGCAGGCCTCCATGGTGGCACCGGTTGTAATAACATCATCAACCAATAAAACATGCCGGTTGCTGATGGCATCCGCATTAATAATTTCAAATTTACCTTCCATATTTTTCCATCTTTCAATCCTGCCTTTTTTGGTTTGCGAATCGGTGAATTTGTTCCTTACAATGACATCATTTAAAACCGGTATCATCATAATTTCCGACATGCCACGACAAAGAAGTTCAGCTTGATTGTAGCCTCTTTTTCTTTCCCTGGATGGATAAAGCGGTAAAGGAATAAGTGCTTCTATGCCGGTAAATCTTTCCGATTGTATAATCTGTTCACCCATCAACCTGCCCAGGTAGATGCCTAAAGATTTATTGCCTTTGTATTTCATTTCATGCATTAATATTTGCATGAGTGATTCTTTGGTGAAATAATATTGCGCAGTAGCTGCTTGTAAATTAATTCTGCCCCAGAAACCTTTTTCAACCGGGTTGGTTTGAAAAAATTGAAACTGTGTTTCGGGCATTGCATGCAGGCAGGAAATGCAAATGATGTTTTGAGATGAAATAATATCATTGCCACATCCCGCACAAACATGTGGAAACAACATATGCAAAAAAGCTTCTCTTATTTCCTGCAGTTTAATCATACTCAAAATAAATATCGGTACAATTCTTCAACCCGGGACATGGTGATTACTTCTATATTATATTTCTGTTTGGATAATCCTTTTTGATTGTACTTGGATACAATGATTTTTTCAAATCCAAGTTTTTCGGCTTCAGCAATGCGTTGTTCAATCCTGTTTACCGCCCTGATCTCACCACTTAATCCAACTTCTCCCGCAAAACATAATTGATGCGGCAATGGGACATCCTCAAAAGAAGATAATAAAGCAGAGAGTACTGCGAGGTCGATAGAAGGATCTTCAACTTTTAAACCGCCTGCAATATTTAGGAAAACATCTTTCACACCAAAATGGAAACCACCACGTTTTTCGAGTACGGCTAACAGTAATTGCAATCTTCGCAGGTCAAATCCACTGACGGTTCTTTGTGGTGTTCCATAAACGGATTGTGTAACCAAAGCCTGCACTTCAATTAAGAAAGGTCTTAATCCTTCAATAGAAGCTGCAATGGCAATACCGCTCAGGTGTTCTTCTTTTTGAGTGATTAAAATTTCACTTGGATTTTTTACACCATGCATACCGGTGTCGGTCATTTCATAGATACCTAATTCAGAGGTGCTGCCAAAGCGATTTTTGAGTGTTCTTAAAATGCGGTAAGCATAGTGGCGGTCGCCTTCAAATTGTAAAACCGTATCAACCATGTGTTCTAAAATCTTTGGACCTGCAATGCTGCCGTCCTTTGTAATATGCCCGATTAAAAATACCGGCGTATCGGTTTCTTTTGCAAATCGTTGAAATTCCGCTGCGCATTCCCTGATCTGTGAAACGCTTCCAGGTGAAGATTCAATAAAAGGTGTTTGCAATGTTTGCACAGAATCTACAATGACAACATCGGGTTTCAATTTTTTGATTTCAGAAAAAATGGTTTGCGTGGAAGTTTCAGTGAGCAGGTAAAAATTTTCATTTTGCATTTGCAAGCGATTGGCCCGCATTTTTATTTGTTGTTCACTTTCTTCACCACTTACATATAATACTTTTTGGTCAATGAGCTGAAGACCGGTTTGCAAAAACAAAGTAGACTTGCCAATACCAGGTTCGCCGGCAACCAATATTAAACTGCCAGGAACAATTCCACCACCAAGTACCCGATCTAATTCTATATCTTTTGTGATGATTCTTTTTTCTTCTGAGGAGTTTACATCTGCAAGTGAAATAGTTTTAAAAGTTCTACCCTGTTCATTGTGTGAAGTCCAATCGATTTGTTTTTTATTGTCATTTTTTTGCACCAGTTCTTCAACAAAAGTATTCCATTGCGAACATGATGGACATTTACCAACCCACTTAGTACTTTCATATCCGCAGTTTTGACAGAAGAAAGCTGATTTCAATTTGCTCATGTATTAAAATTAGCGGTTGAATATTTTAGTGAGATAAAATTTTTAAAAGTAAAACGAAATTCTACGCTTATTAAAAGAAAAACAATGAAAAAAAGAAGGAGAAAATAAGTGGAAAAGAGTTGTGTGATGAGTGCTTCCTAAAAAGTAAAAAGGGCTGATCTGATGATCAACCCCTTTACTTACTAACCCATTAAATTCTAGCACTAAGTTACAAATATGCGTCAGATAACAAAATATTTTTTTACCCCTGTTGATAACTTTTGCAATTTTTAAAAGGAAATTTTAACTATTCAAATTGCTTGTATATAAATGTACACCATACATATAT
>CAMPGG010000427.1 GCA_946885335.1 uncultured Chitinophagaceae bacterium | reverse complement strand
TAGAATAACGCCTTTCCTTTTAACTGTAATGAAATAAGCATGATTAAAATGCCCGCCAGCAGGAATACAAAATGCAACCAGTAAAAATCTTGAACCAGGATCATTTGTATTACTATCCATCCACTGACCAGGACACCACCCGCCATTGACCAGTTGTACCGGTTGAATTGACGTTGCATATTGAAAAAAACAGCAAAAAGATTAATGGCTCCAATAATGGTTAATAAAATTCCCGGAATGATAAAATCATTAAAAGGAGAATTTTCAAGCAACCTGGTTGGCAAATTAAATGCCTGCCCCCCGGGATCACTAATCATGATGAGGCCTGATGAAGTTGCCGTAATTCCGATAACAGAAATCAATATGAATAGCAGGGTTTTCAAAATATAAGTATTCTTCTTAAAGCATCAAATAGCTTATGTCTTTCTTTCATAAATTCCAACCAGTTCACCAAATGCAATGATGTGTTCGCCCATTGCCTTTTCTAACTGGTGTTTAGTTGTATTAACTGGTAATTCGATCAAATCATCCAACGCATAGACTTTAAAAAAATACCGGTGAATACCTCCCGGCGGACAAGGTCCCTGGTATTTGTTTTTTCCAAAATCATTGATGCCCTGTATGCCATGCGCTTTGTTTTCTTTTATTTGATGGGTAACCGGAATATTCCACATTACCCAATGAACCCATGTACCTACCGGTGCATCAGGATCATCCATGATGACAGCCAGGCTTTTTGCTTGCTCCGGAATATGATCAATTTTTAATGGTGGACTAACATTGGCCCCGTCGCAAGTATATTTTACAGGAATGAATTCGTTCTCATTGAAAGCGGAGCTGCTAACTTTCAATAATTTATAATCTACTTCTTTGGCTTCATGTTTCATATGTATATTTTAATTTTTTTTTAGCCATATGGAATTCGCCAAATAATCATAATGGTTGGTATGCGATAGCTTGTGGCTCATTTCATGATTTTGATTTTAAATCAAAATTTTTATTATGGACCTTCCCCTGGTGGTGGTTTTTCATATGGTTCTTTTATCACCGGCTCCTCTTCGTCCGGGATGATATCTAATTCTTCTTCCGGCGGCAAAGGGATTTCCGTAATTTCTTCTGGCGGAGCTTCGGGTGTTCTTCCGGGTGTGGGCGTTTCAAAAGGTTTTGCTGGTTGTTGTTTTTTTGCCATCGTACAAAAGTTTTATGTTGAATAAAGAACTGAATGATGAACGGAGCGTCGCAACAAAAGCTTCATAGTATTTCAACTGCCGGCTAACAAAAAAATTCAATTCTTTCAATATAATCTAACACTGATCATTAAACGCCGAAAGGATAAGTTTCCGGAATTTGGTTACCATCGGGTTTAATGTGCAATGGATGCAACGCACTGGTTTCATCCAGGTAAATAAATGCATCATAACGCATGGGTAAAATGGAAGGCACATAATTTCCATATTGTTCATACGCCGGGTTGTACACAACACCCACTGCCCGATGTCCCAAATGATTTTCCATCAGCATATCGTTGTTTGCAAAATCATCCATGATCAATAATTTGTTTTCGCTGCCTGCTTTATGCAGCATATACTCCCATGTTCCTGTTTTTGCCTCAGGCAATGGCATCACCTGCATGTCGGCACCCCATCTTTTACCTGCCATTACGGTGCCTTTGTATGAACCAAAGCCTACTAATACAACGCCTTCTTCATGATGCTGCATACGGGCCAGCTCGCCGATATTATACATGCCTTCATTCACCATATCCGTTGCCCTTGCATCACCAATATGCGTATTATGTTCCCAAACAATTACTTTGGAACCATCGCCATGAAAATTCAATAAACGCTCCATTGTATCGGCCATGTGCCGGTCTCTTACGTTCCAGCTATGCGGCCCGCCCTGGATCATGGCACGGTAATATTTTTCTGCATTTACGGTTACCAATGCGTTTTGCTCAGCACTAAAAACATTTTCATAATCCGTATTGTATGTCGGCAGTTTTTGCTGCACTTCTTTCAGCAGGTCAACCACTTCCTTTTGGCAAAGTTCCGGAACAAACTGCGAGGCCCTTGCATAAGAACTTCCTTCATCTTTACGATAAGGTTCAAAACAATTGTAAGCTTCTTCCGCAATTTTTAACGCCGATGGGTCAGTGCTTTTTAAATACTTCATAATACTTTCCATACTCTCCCAAAGGCTGTAAACATCCAGGCCATAAAAACCTACTTTTTTATTGGCTGGCAGATTTATGTTGTACTGGTATAACCAATCTGAGAGTGCAACAATTTCCCAATTGGCCCACATCCAGGTTGGCCAGCGATTAAACGCATGCAATACTTTAAATGCACTTTTATTTTCGGCATCATATCCTTTTACAAACCTGTTTAACCGGTAGCAATCCGGCCAGTCACCTTCAACGGCAATAAAGTTGAAACCTTTTTCTGCTATTAATTTTTTAGAAATATGTGTACGCCAGGTATAATATTCATGTGTTCCATGACTGGCTTCTCCCAACATTACAATCCGGGCATCGCCAATGCGATCCATTAATGGCTGCAGGTCAGCTTTACTTTTTAACGGATAAGCTGATTGATTAACGGATTGTATAATGGCAGCTTCATTTACATCCACGTCTTTGGTAAAATAGCGTCGCATAAAATTTTTTTATACCGGCTTTTAATATCCTGTTCAGCTTCTGTTGTGTCAC
>CAMPGG010000426.1 GCA_946885335.1 uncultured Chitinophagaceae bacterium | reverse complement strand
CAATTCAAAATTTTCACAATCTCAGATGGACCAGTTCTGATCCGTTTATTCTTGGCATGTATGCCAGGCCTATTTATAATATCACTGTAATCAATGAATATTTAAGAGAAGCAACTGATGAAAAATTGGCTGAAAGAGGAATTACAGGAACTCAGGCTAATGAAATAAAAACTTCAGTAGCGGAAGTGCGTTTTCTTCGTGCTTTTAATTATTGGGTCATGATGGACCTTTTTGGGAAATCAACTTTTATTACAGAAGAAAATTTAATTGGTACAGATTTACCTGAACAAATTGAAAGAGCCGAACTATTTAATTACATAGAACAGGAATTAAAAGCGATTGAATCAGATTTAGCAGCACCCAGGAGTATTGAATACGGACGGGTAGACCAGGGTTCAGCATGGGCTTTGTTAGCCAGGATATATTTGAATGCGGGTGTTTATACAGGTACTCCAAAATACAGCGAAGCAATTACCTATTCAAAGAAAGTAATTGATGCCGGCTACACGCTTTCTGATAATTACGAAGAATTATTTATGGCGGATAACCATAAACATGCAAATGAAATAATATTCCCCATTACAAATGATGGATTAAAGACCTCATCATTTGGAAATACAACATTTTTTATTCATGCGGCATCAGGTGATGATCATGGTGAATATGGCGTTGTTAGTGGAGGTGGATGGTCCGGTTATCGTGCAACTAGCGCCCTTGGATTGAAGTTTGAAGACAGAACAGGTGCTACGGATAAACGTGCATTATTTACAACTTCAAAATTCGGTACCAGTGAGGCCCAAATGCAAATTCCTGATGTTACTGTTTTTGCCAATGGTTTGCACGTAAGAAAGTATCGGAATATCAGGAGTGATGGCGGACCTGTATCGGATGTAAATCGTGAATTTTCTGATATTGATTTCCCGGTTTTCAGGTTACCTGAAATGTACCTGATATATGCTGAAGCAGTTTTAAGAGGCGGATCAGGCGGAGATCTGACAACTGCACTGGAATACCTTAATCGCATCAGGTTTCGTGCTTATGGCAACAGCTATGGTCCCGGAAATATTGGAAGGATAGATGCAGGAGATTTAAATCTTCAATTGATTATTGATGAAAGAGCCCGGGAATTATACTGGGAAGGTCACAGGCGTACAGACCTGGTGCGGTATGATATGTTAACTACAGGAACTTATTTATGGCCATGGAAAGGAGGTGTTTCATCAGGCACGGCTGTGGATCCAAAATATAACTTGTTTCCAATTCCATCAGCCAATTTATCAGCCAATCCAAACCTGACTCAAAATCAAGGCTATTAATTTCAAAATAAATTATTATGAATTTTATTTCTAAATACATTCTTCTTGCAGCCGTTTTGGTTACTGGTTTATGGTCATGCGAAAAAGATGAAAACAAAATATTTTTTGAAGGAGGCACCAATCCTATACTTACAGCATCATCAACAGATGCACTGTTTCTTACACGTGCAGATAAAGATAAAAAGGCAATTAAGTTTAGTTGGACTAACCCAAATTACCAGTTTACTACAGGAGTAAGTTCTCAGGATGTTAATTATGTTCTGCAGGTTGATACTGTTGGTGCAAATTTTACAAGTCCTTTTATCCAGGAAGTATCTATATCTAAGGACTTATCAATTGAATTTACCGTACAAGAGTTAAATGCAGTCCTGACTAAACTAAATATGGCAGAGGATGTTCCTCATGACATTGAATTTCGTTTAAAAGCATCTTTGGGAAATAATGCCGGGGCGCTTTATTCAAATGTTATTGCAATTTCTATTACCCCATATTTGGATGTTGCAGTACCTATTCCACCGACTGGTGAATTATTTATCACGGGTGATGGAACGCCTAGTGGATGGACAAATGCTCCTCCTGTAACTCAACAGGCAACCCAAATCAGCAATACAGAGTATACTATTACAATGAATTTTTCTCCAGGATTTTACTATAAGTTTTTATCAACCTCAGGTGCCTGGCAGCCACAGTATGGAGGATCAAGTGCAACTGGTGGTGATTTGGGGTATAATATGGGTGGGGGTAGTGATCCTGATGCGATTCCAACACCTGCTGAAGCCGGGACTTATAAAGTGACTTTAAATTTCAAAACAGGTAAGTATTCTGTTGTAAAACAATAATTCAATTAATCATAATTGTATGAAAAAAAATCTTGTCATATTTTCCATTACTGTAATTGCAACGATATTTTTTGCTGCCTGTAATAAAGTTGATGATCTGCCTTTTTATGAAAACGGGAATGCAGTTACTTTAACTTCTTCCGCAACGGCAGTTACTCCCGGTCCTGCTGATTCATTAAAAGAAATGGTTACTTTCTCCTGGACAAACCCGGAGTATGCAACGGACACTTCCAATTATAAGTTTATTGTTGAAATAGATTCAACAGGAAGAAATTTTTCTCAAAAAGCTACAAAAACGGTAATGGGAAGTTTAAGTACCGGGTTTACGGGTAAAGAATTGAATGATATCCTGCTGAACTATGGGTTTACTTTAGGCACTCCTTATGACCTGGATGTAAGAGTTGTTTCTTCCTATGGAAATAACAATGAGCAGTACACTTCGAATGTGGTTAAATTATCTGTTACAGCTTATGAAGATCCTTCGGTTTTAACAGCCTCTGCAACAACAGTAAGTCCCACATTGGTTACTTCAACTGATAATGCTGTTGATTTTAGCTGGACACCTTCCTTTAATGGATATTCCGGAACGGT
>CAMPGG010000425.1 GCA_946885335.1 uncultured Chitinophagaceae bacterium | reverse complement strand
TTATCTATTGCCGGTGATATAAATATTGCTGAAACAAAAAAAATGGTTGAAGCATATTTTGCTGAAATACCAAAAGGAACAAAACCTATCCCAAGACCAAACATTTCCGAGCCGCCACTGGGAGGTGAGGTAAAAGCGACGATTGAAGATAATATTCAATTGCCTGCTGTAATTGAAGCTTACCGTGCACCCAAACAAGGCAGTGATGAATATTATGCCTTTAATATGCTGGCTACTATTTTATCAGGTGGTCCTTCTTCCCGTATGAACCAGGAATTGGTTGATGAAAAACAATTGGCATTGCAGGCCATGGCCTTACCATTCTTTAATGAAGATGCCGGTTTGTTTATCAATTTTGCTGTTGCCAATATGGGGGTAGATCCTGAAAAACTGCAAACAGCTATGGACAGTGTTGTGATGGATGTAAAAAATAATTTGATTAGCGAAAAAGAATTTCAAAAAATTCAAAACCAGGTAGAAACTGATTTTGTAACAGGGAATTCGACTGTTGCAGGTATTGCAGAAAGTCTTGCCAATTATGAAGTGTATTTTGGAAATGCCAATTTGATTAATACGGAATTGGAGCGTTATAAAAAAGTTACCCGCCAGGATATTTTAAATGTTGCTAAAAAATACCTGAATGATGATAACAGGGTGGTGCTTCATTATGTTCCAAAAAAAGAAAAGAAAGCGGAGCAAAAAGCTTTTTAAAAAACTTTTTTGTTTAAACAATAAGACCAATTCAACATTTACAACCAATTCACATTAGAGATTGAATAAATAGAATTTAATATGAAAAAATTATTGATTTTTCTTTTGGCTATAACGCCTGCATTTATACAGGCACAAACGAAAGTTGACCGTTCCAAAGTACCCCAGCCGGCACCTGCACCGGCAATTAATGTAGGTAAACCGGTAACTTATACATTGGAAAATGGATTGAAGGTATTTGTAGTTCAAAATAAAAAGCTGCCCCGTGTTTCTGCAACGCTTGCCATTGATTTAGATGGAATAGTGGAAGGAGATAAAGCCGGGATGAGCTCTATGGCAGGAAGTCTTTTACGCAGGGGAACCACCAAAATGAATAAAGCGGCATTGGATGAAGCCATTGATTTTTTAGGAGCATCCATCAACACATCTTCAACATCTGCTTCAGCAAGTTCACTAACCAGAAATTTTCCTAAAACAATGGAGTTGCTGAGTGATGTGGTTTTGCGACCATCATACCCGGGAGACGAATTGGAGAAAATACGCAAACAGGAATTATCTGCATTACAAGCTAACCAAAGTGATCCGGCTGCCATCTCTCAAAATGTAGTTCAGAAATTAGCTTATGGTAAAGATCATCCCTATGGCGAAATAGTTACCCAGCAATCATTGAACAATGTAACGGTAGCGGATATACGTAAATATTTTGACACTTATTGGAAGCCTAATAATGCCTACCTCGTTTTTGTAGGTGATATTGATCCCCTGGAAGCGAAAAAGCTTTCGGAGAAATATTTCGGTGCATGGAAAAAAGGTGAAGTGCCTTCCATCAATTACGATGCGCCAAAGCCTCCGGCTAAAACGATGATCGCTTTGGTCGATCGTCCCAGCAGTGTACAAAGTGTTATCAATTTTATTACCCCGGTAGAATTAAAGCCTGGTGCACCAGAAGCTATTCCATCTTCGGTAATGAATAATATCCTGGGTGGCGGTTTTTCCGGTAGATTGTTTGCAAACCTGAGAGAAAAACATGGCTTTACTTATGGCGCATATTCATCACTGTCACCCAACAGGTTGATAGGTAGTTTCACCGCCAGCGCTTCAGTTCGTAACGAAAAAACTGACAGCGCTATCGGCCAGTTTTTGAGTGAATTTAATCGCATCCGGAAAGAAGCTATTTCTGCGGATGAAGTTTCCAGGATGAAAAATTATTTGTCAGGAGGTTTCGCCCGTTCATTAGAGAATCCTGCTACCATAGCCAATTTTGCTTTGAATATTGCCCGGAATAAATTACCGCAGAATTATTACCAGGATTACCTCAAAAACCTGGCAAGTGTTACACCTGCAACGGTACAGCAAATGGCGAATAAATATGTATTGCCAGGGCAGATGTACATCGTTGTAGTTGGTAATGCAAAAGAAATTGCCAATGGCCTGGAAAAGTATGGTGAAGTGAAATATTTTGATATGTATGGAAATGAAACAGCTGCACCAACTGTTAAAGAAGTGGCATCTGGAACTACACCAGAAACAGTTTTGAAAAAAGCTATTGAAGCAACGGGTGGGGCTGCAGCCATTGCCGCAGTAAAAGATATTTCATTAAAAGGTTCTGTGTCCATCATGGGACAAAACATTGACCTTGAACAAAAGAATGTTTTTCCATCAGCTTACTCAATGGTCGTTAGCATGGGTGGAATGGTTATCCAAAAAGAAGTTTTGAATAATGGCAATGCAATCATGGTTCAACAAGGAACTGATGTTCCGGTTGATGATAAGAAAATGGAAGAATTGAAAGAAAAATCCGCATTCTTTATTGAAAAGTTTTACATGGATCAAAAAGGATATACTTTCAATTTAACAGGCATTGAACCTGTGGACGGCAAAGAAGCATATGTAATGACTGTTACCTCACCGCAGGGTCGTTCTGTCACAAATTATTATGATAAGAATTCCGGATTGATGGTGAAATCAACTTCAGAACAAGAAGCAGGACCAATGGGTAAAATAATGGTTCAAACTTATTTTAGTGATTATAAGGCATATAAC
>CAMPGG010000424.1 GCA_946885335.1 uncultured Chitinophagaceae bacterium | reverse complement strand
GAACAACAAAGGGTAGCTGTAGCCAGGGCATTGATCAATAACCCGGATATTGTTTTTGCTGATGAACCTACAGGCAACCTGGATTCTCAACATGCCATGGAACTACACCAGTTATTTATCGATTTGCGGGATAAATTTTCTCAAACCTTCCTGATTGTAACCCATAATGAAGAACTGGCTCAACTCAGTGACCGGATTGTCCATATGAGAGATGGATATATTGTTGATTAAATAATGATTTATTATTTTCTTGGCTTCCATGGAATTTCCGGGGCTCCTAATTGCATGCCGGTGTAGCGGGCCAGTACAAATAAATAATCACTAAGCCTGTTGAGGTATTGAATAATGATTGGTGCAACAGGACTGGCTTCTGAAAGCCTTACACAGCATCTTTCAGCCCGGCGGCAAACACACCTTGCAATGTGTAATTGAGAAACGGTTGAATGACCTCCTGCCAAAATAAAACTTTTCATTTCAGGCAAAGTGTCGGTCATGCGGTCCATTTCTTTTTCCAGCAAAACAATATCCCCGGGAACCAGGTCAGGCAATTTCATTTGCGTTTCTTTCTCCGGATCGCAGGCTAAAGTTGAACCCATAGTGAATAATCTATCCTGCACTTCCTGTAATATATTTTTATTTATTTCATCACTAACCAGGTCGCGGCAAAGACCGATATAGGAATTTAATTCATCAACGGTGCCATAGGATTCAATGCGTAAATGTGACTTGGATACTTTTGTTCCACCAATTAAAGATGTATTTCCCTTATCACCCGTTTTAGTATAGATCTTCATTGCCATGAATAGTAGAATTTTTTAAAACCTGCCCAACTCAATGCACCATAGTAGGAGCCTTCTTTACATCACTTTCTATAACGCCATCCCTTAAACGAATAATGCGATGCGCATGATTGGCAATGTCTTCTTCATGTGTAACAAGTATAACGGTATTGCCAGCATTATGGATCCTGCCAAAAATTTCCATGATCTCGTACGATGTTTTAGTATCAAGATTTCCTGTTGGTTCATCAGCCAGGATGATTGCCGGATCATTTACCAAAGCCCGGGCAATGGCAACACGCTGGCTTTGTCCACCACTTAATTCATTTGGTTTATGGTGACTGCGGTCGCTTAGGTTTACCATGTCAAGCACTTCCATGGCTTTTTTATTGCGCATTTTTTTTGATAATCCTGCATAAACCAATGGGAGTGCCACATTTTCAAGCGCAGTTAATCGGGGCAATAAATTGAATTGTTGAAACACAAATCCAATCTCTTTATTTCGGATCTCTGCCAGGTCGTTATCATTCATTTGACTTACATCATTTCCATTCAAAATATAAAGACCGGATGTAGGCGTATCCAGGCATCCCAAAATATTCATCAACGTACTTTTACCTGAACCGGAAGGTCCCATTAAAGCAACATATTCACTTTTAAAAATATCGAGAGACACGCCCTTTAAAACAGGTAAAACCTGCCTGCCCATGATATAACTTTTTGTAATCTGGCTAATGTGAATAATTCCGTTCATTATGTTAAGCGGGGGTTTATGTTCGTGGGGTTACTGATTTTGGCGCATCATTTTTGGAACAAGAAAATATTGTTCATTATGATGTGGCGCATTCTTTAAAGCATCTGTAGTGGAAATACTGCCTTTTACAATATCATCCCTTAACACATTTACTTCATCACTCATATGCAGTAATGGCGCAATGCCGGTAGTATCCAGTTCATTTAATTTGTCAATGAACTGAATCATTTTTTCCAGGTCGTTCCTGATTTCTTCTTTTTCTTCATCATTAAACTGCAACCTGGAAAGGTTGGCCAGTTTATTTATCAATTCATCATTTACTTCCATCAGACAAATATAGTTTTTTAAGTGTTTGCGTTTATATGATACAGGATAACCGGTTGATAACAATCATAAATGCAAGTTGTTCTTGTACGTCATTTAGCTATTATAAACCACAAACTCTCATTATCTTCGCCGCTTTATGAAAAAGAACAAAGAAGTGGTGGTTAGTGGTTTAAGACCCACCGGTTTTTTACACTTAGGAAATTATTTCGGCGCCGTGCAGAATTATGTTCGCATGCAGGAAGATTTTAATTGTTATTTTTTTGTAGCCGATTGGCATTCCTTAACTACACACCCGGATACAAAGTCATTAGGTGAAAATGTTCGGCGTGTACTGGCTGAAAATATTGCCAGCGGATTGGACCCAGAAAAAGTTTGCTTGTATTTGCAAAGCGCTGTTCCCGAGATCGCTGAATTATACCTTTATTTAAATATGCTGGCGTATAAAGGTGAATTGGAAAAAACAACTACGTTTAAAGATAAAGTTCGCCAGCAGCCGGAAAATATCAATGCTGGTTTATTGACCTACCCGGTATTAATGACGGCTGATATTATTATTCACCGGGCACTCTATGTTCCTGTTGGTAAAGACCAGGAACAGCATTTGGAAATGGCAAGAAATTATGCACAGCGTTTCAATCATCGTTATGGTGAATTATTCCCTGAGCCGCAGGCATTTAATTATGGGCAGGCATTAATAAAAATTCCAAGTTTGGATGGTGCCGGCAAAATGAGTAAAAGTGAAAACCAGTATGCTACGCTTTATTTGGCAGATGATGATGAGCAGATCCGGAAAAAAGTAATGAAAGCAAAAACAGATAGCGGACCTGTTGAGAAGAATTCAGTTAAACCGGATTATATTGAAAACCTTTTTCAATTGATGCGGCTTGTAAGTAAACCCGAAAC
>CAMPGG010000423.1 GCA_946885335.1 uncultured Chitinophagaceae bacterium | reverse complement strand
TGGAATGAGCGAATGTTTAGGGTTTAGAGGTGAGGGTTTAGGATGTTGAGGTGTTCAACAATGGTTCAACAATTGTTCAACAATAGTTTAACGATCGTTCAACCACCAATCAACGGATCAACCATTCAACCAATCAACTATTCAACATATACCTTTCCAAACTTTTTCTCGCGGCTTTCCTCACGGCTCTCTTCATAAATCCCGTCCAGCCAAATAAAACACCTTTCAATCCAAAGGCCTGGGAAATCCAGTCACTTAACCTGAATGCATCACTGTGTTCAATGATCTTTCCATCCTGCAATTTCATGTAAGCTTTTATTTTATTTACAACCGTCCTGCCTGTTTTAGAAAATGTATATTTCGCTGTCCATTCGCAGGTGGCATATTCATGATCCAGTTCTTCGATGTTACCGTAAGTCAGTGAAAAATCCTTTGCATTCTTACAAAGCATTTCCCACATAGCCCGCACTTCATCATCTTTCAATAAAATAAATACCGGGTCGCTGAAAGTTATTTCATCAGCATAACATGCATTCATGCCCTGGTGATCCAGTTTCTGGAATGATTGATAAAAGTTATGGATCACTGATTCATTGATACTCATAAAAACTTATGGGTGTTGAAGCATTATTAATTAAATTAGTCCCCGATCATTCGTCCTGGAAACGTAAATATTTGGCAACCTTGCATACATGTTCAATGTTTATCCACTGCAGGCTATTCCATTTGATCTTTTATAAATAAAATCATACAAATGAACGCTAAGTTATTTTATTTTCTATTATTCATTTTTCCTATCGGCTTATATGGGCAGCACCAGCAGGACAGCGCCTGGATAAAAGACAATTATTATAAAATAGAAAGGTATATACCTATGCGGGATGGTGTAAAACTTTTTACGTCCATCTATATTCCAAAAGATACAACCGAGAAACATCCAATCTTAATGAAAAGAACGCCTTACAGTTGCGCCCCTTATGGTGAAGATAACTGGCAGGCATACTGGAACAGTTACCAGAAATATTATTTGCGGGAGAATTATATCATGGTTACACAGGATGTGCGTGGCCGTTGGATGAGTGAAGGTGAGTTTGAAGATGTGCGTCCGTTTAATGCAAATAAAACAGGTAATCAAATTGATGAAGCCAGCGATACTTATGATGCTATTGAATGGCTGGTAAAAAATTTGCCACATAACAATGGAAAGGTTGGAACTTTTGGCATTTCTTATCCGGGTTTTTATGCAACCATGTCGGCAGCAAGTAATCACCCTGCACTGGTTGCTGTAAGTCCGCAGGCTCCTGTAACCGATTGGTTTATCGGTGATGACTTTCACCACAAAGGAGCCTTCTTCCCTATGGATGGATTTGTTTTTTATTCTTCATTTGGTAAACCAAGACCCAAACCTACAACGGTTGGTTCACCGGGTTACCAGTTTAAGATCCGGGATAATTATAAATTTTACATGGAAACAGGTACCATGAAAAACCTGGCTAAATTAATGGGTGACAGTATTAAATTCTGGCACCAGATGTATGAACATCCTAACTATGATGCATGGTGGCAGGCAAGAAATGCAAGAGTGGCGTTGTATAATATCAAACCGGCTACATTGGTTGTGGGTGGATTATTTGATGCGGAAGATGTATGGGGCGCCTGGAATACATACAAAGCCATCGAAAAACAAAGTCCATCCACCAACAGTAAAATTGTGATGGGCCCCTGGTATCACGGGCAATGGGCTTCCAATGACGGAACAAAACTGGGCAACGTGCAGTTTGCTTCCAATACATCACACTGGTATCAAAACAATATCGAGATCCCGTTTTTCAATTATCATTTAAAGGGTAAAGGAGAAATTTCAAAATTGAATGAAGCCACCGTTTTCTTTACGGGTGAAAATAAATGGCGTTCCTTACCCCAATGGCCACCCGCAGATGTGGAAGAAAAAAACTATTACCTGTCAGCCAACGGTGAACTATCCTGGACCAAACCGGTTACGCGTAACAGTTATAGCGAGTATACCAGTGATCCCGCCAAACCTGTTCCTTATACGGAAGATGTTCATTTCTCCAGGACCCGTTCTTATATGACCGATGACCAGCGCTTCGCCAGTCGACGGCCGGATGTGTTAACTTTTGAAGGACCCATATTAGAAGAAGATATTACATTGGCCGGACCGGTGATCGCCGACCTGCTGGTCAGCATTACCGGTACGGATGCAGATTTTGTGGTTAAGCTCATTGATGTATTCCCGGATGATTTTAAATATGCCGATGCTAAACCTGCGGCAGGCCGCGATGGTGGTGGCTCCTACCCGATGAATGGATACCAGATGCTGGTGCGTGGTGAAATTATCCGTGGCCGTTTCCGCAACAGTTTTGAAAAGCCGGAAGCCTTTAAACCCAATAAAATTGAAAGGGTAAAATTCGAACTGCCCGATGTGGCACATACATTTAAAAAAGGTCATCGCATCATGGTGCAGGTGCAAAGCAGCTGGTTCCCTTTAGCTGACCGGAATCCGCAACAATTCATTAATATCTTTGAAGCCGATAAAGAGGATTTTAAAAAAGCCAATATCAGGATATATCACAATGCCGCTAATGCATCTTCATTGATATTACCTGTAGTGAAATAATTATTTTAAAAAACAAGCTTTATGAAAAGTATAATCTGTATTCTTTCTTTGGTCATTTGTATAAATACGGCAGGGCAAAATATCAGCATAATCCCCGCACCTGCAAAAATGGAGATTAAACAAGGAC
>CAMPGG010000422.1 GCA_946885335.1 uncultured Chitinophagaceae bacterium | reverse complement strand
CCATCCAGGTATCGCTTTAAATAAATTGCCGTTTTGCTTTCTTTGGTATTAGCAACTTTTGCCGGTTTACCTTCTGCAACAATTTTTCCGCCTGCATCGCCAGCCCCCGGACCTATATCAATCACCCAATCACTCAAAGCAACTACATACATATCATGTTCTACTACAATGACGGTGTTGCCTTCATTCACCAATCCTTCCAATTGTATAAGCAGTTTCTCTACGTCAGCAGGATGTAAACCGGTTGTGGGTTCGTCTAAAATATACAATGTATTTCCACGACCAATCCGTTGCAGTTCAGTTGCCAGTTTTATTCTTTGCGCTTCACCACCGGAAAGTTCTGTTGCAGGCTGGCCTAATCGCAAATACCCTAAACCAACTTCACGCAATACATGCAATGATCGTGATACAGAAACTTCATCTTTAAAAAAATCAAATGCTTCGTCTACGGTCATACCAAGCACTTCTGCAATATTTTTATCCTTGTATTTTATTTCCAGCGTTTTTGCATTAAATCTTGACCCGCCACATACAGGGCAAGGGGCATAAACACTTGGCAAAAAAAGAAGTTCCACCATTACAAATCCCTCACCACTGCAATTACTGCAACGTCCTTTTCCTACATTAAATGAAAAACGACTTGCATCGTAATGCCTGCTTTTTGCCATTTTTGTATTGGCAAATATTTTTCTTACATGATCAAAAAAACCGGTGTAAGTGGCAAGGTTTGATCTTGGTGTACGGCCAATAGGTTTTTGATCCACAAGCACCAATCTTTTTATTTTTTCCATACCACTGGAAATATATCCGCCTACCTTTTCAACATCCGTTTTTGTCAACGCATCTGTTCCGGTTTCTTCCTGTTCATCAAGTTTATGACCAAGGTATTCTGCAACCAGTTCAACCAAAGCCTGGCTTACAAGGCTTGATTTACCAGAGCCGGAAACACCTGTTACGGTTGTAAGAATGCCTAATGGGAATGAGACATCCAGGTTGTTTAGATTATTTCTTGTAATTCCATTTAAGCGTAGCCATCCATTGGGCGACCTGTTGGTTGCAACAGGTAAAGATTTTTGCGCAAACAAATGAATCCCTGTTTGTGAAGTCTTCAATTTTTTTAAACCTTCCGGCGGCCCACTATATAAAATTCGTCCACCTTTTTCTCCGGCTGCGGGTCCAACATCCACCACCCAGTCTGCATGCCGGATCACATCCAGTTCATGTTCAACAACAAATAAAGAATTACCTGCATTTTTTAGCTGTTCCATGGCCGTTAGTAGAGCTTCGGTATCGGCAGGATGCAAACCCGCAGATGGTTCATCCAGCACATAGACCACACCAAATAAATTAGAACGAACCTGGGTGGCCAATCTTAGTCGTTGGTGTTCACCGGGTGAAAGGGTAGGTGTGCTGCGTTCCAATGTTAAATAACCAAGTCCCAGTTGCAATAAGATTTTTAGTCTTGCTGAAATGTCTTCTGCAATACGCTGTGTAACAATGATCTTTTCAGGATGTGCTTCCTCACGATGATCAATAAGCGAATCCTTTTCTGCAAATGGGAGCAGGAGATTAAATAATTTGGTCAAAGGCAAACGGGAAAGTTCCGTAATATCATAACCTGCAAACTTTACTGATAGTGATTCTTTCCGCAATCTTTTTCCTTTACAAAGAGGACATTCTGTACCGATCATAAATTGCGAAACTCTTTTTTTCATCAATGCACTTTGAGAGTTTGAAAAAGTGTGCAGCACATAGCGTTTGGCGCCTGTGAAAGTGCCCATATAACTGGGTTCCATTTTTTGTTTGATTGCCTGTTTCACTTCTGCCTTATTAAAACCGGCATACACCGGTACAACAGGCTGTTCATCTGTAAACAGGATCCAGTCACGATCTTTTTTTGACATATTTTTCCAGGGAACGTCAATATCATAACCAAGCGTGGTAAGAATATCTCTGAGGTTTTGACCCTGCCAGGCAGAAGGCCAGGAAGCGATGGCTTTTTGGCGGATGGTTAATGAATCATCAGGCACCATGGATTTTTCTGTTACTTCAAAAACCCGTCCCAAACCATGGCACTTTGGGCAGGCACCTTCAGGTGTATTTGGTGAAAAAGATTCCGCATACAATAATTCCTGGTGTTTGGGATAATCACCTGCGCGGGAATATAACATGCGGAAAAGGTTGCTCAAAGTGGTCACTGATCCAACAGAAGAACGGGTGCTCTGCGATCCTCTTTGCTGCTGCAAAGCCACAGCAGGTGGTAAGCCTTCAATTTCATCAACTTCGGGTACTGGCATCTGGTGAAATAATCTTCGTGCATATGGAGATACCGATTCCAGGTATCGTTTCTGCGCTTCGGCATATAAAGTTCCAAAGGCCAGCGAGGATTTTCCTGAACCGGAAACACCGGTGAAAACCACCAGTGCATCTCGCGGAATATCCAGGTTTACATTTTTTAAATTATGTTCCCGTGCACCCCGTACATGAACATATCCCTGCAGTTTATTTTTTCCTGCTGATTGATCTTTTGGCATGAAGGAATTTGATTCAATCTTTATGCCTTGCAACTCCTTATTCTGTTCCCAATTCCCAATTCCAAATTCCTGATTCCATAAAAGGCCGGCTTCGACATGCTCAGCCTGACATTCAAATATTCAAGAATAAAAAATCATTTTCAATTTTTAGAGGATTGTCACCCTGAGCTTGTCGAAGGGTTATACAAATTTTCGCCGGCTTCGACATGCTCAGCCTGACACTCAAATATTC
>CAMPGG010000421.1 GCA_946885335.1 uncultured Chitinophagaceae bacterium | reverse complement strand
GGATGGCAATCATTATTCAACGGTAAAAACCTGGATGGTTGGAAAGTGCTGAATGGAGAAGCAAAATACACAGTGGAGAACGGCGAAATTGTTGGAACCACCGTTTTTAATGAGCCGAATACATTTCTTGCTACAGAAAAAAATTATGGAGATTTTATTTTAGAATTTGAATTCAAATTAGACAGCCTGATGAATTCTGGTGTGCAGTTCCGCAGCGAAAGCAAACCTGCTTTCAAAGATGGGCGGGTGCATGGTTACCAGTTTGAATTGGATGCCACAACACGCGGCTGGACAGGCGGCATTTATGATGAAGCCAGGAGAGACTGGTTGTACCCGTTAGACTTAAATCCGCCAGCAAAAAAAGCGTATAAATTTGGCCAATGGAATAAGGCCAAAATAGAATGTATTGGAAATAATATAAGGACATGGGTAAATGGCATACCTGCTTCATTTGTGATTGATGATATGACTCCATCGGGTTTTATCGCATTACAGGTTCATGCAATTTATAAACAGGAGCATGAAGGCATGCAGGTTCGCTGGCGCAACCTGCGTATTAAAACTACAAACCTGGAGGCAGAAAAATTCAGCGACCAGTTTGTGGTAAATCTCATTCCAAATCATTTATCTGCTGCGGAAAAAAATAATGGTGTACAATTAATTTGGGATGCAAAAACAACCAATGGCTGGCGCGGTGCATATAAAGATCATTTTCCACCCAAAGGCTGGCAGATAAAAGACGGCGAACTGAGTGTGCTGCCTTCCGGTGGCGCTGAATCTGCTAACGGTGGCGATATTGTGACCAGTAAAGAATACGGTTCTTTTATTTTCCAGTTTGATTTTAAATTATCACCCGGTGCAAACAGCGGGGTTAAATATTTTGTAACCGAAAAAGAAAATAATACAGGATCCGCTATTGGATTAGAGTACCAGATACTGGATGATGCAAAACATCCGGATGCAAAAGAAGGTGTGGTTGGTAATCGTACGCTTGCTTCATTATATGACCTGATCCCATCACTTCCTGAACCGAGGGCAAGAAGACCTGTTGGAGAATGGAACCGGGGAATGATCATTGTGCACCCGGATAATCGTATTGAACATTGGTTAAATGGCTGGAAGGTATTAGAATACCAGCGTGGCGTTCCATATTTTAAAGCATTGGTTGCAAGAAGTAAATATGCAAACTGGCCAGACTTCGGAATGGCACCAACAGGACATATTTTGTTACAGGATCATGGAGACAAGGTTTCATTCCGCAGTTTGAAGATCCAGGAATTGAAATAATTTAAAAGGCAATTAATAAACTTATTACATATGACTTCTCGTAGAAAATTTATCCGCCATTCATCCGCCATTGCTGCAGGACTGTATATCGGTGGATTAGGCTCCACGGCAAAAAGTTATGGCCGAATCAAAGGCGCCAATGATCGCATAAGGGTGGGTGTTGTAGGATTTTCTGACAGGTTCAAATCATCCCTGTTACCCAGCTTTTTAAAATACAGGAATGAATTTAATATGGAAATTGTTGGTGTATCCGATATCTGGAATCTGCGCAGGGAAGAGGGTAGTGCACTGATGTCGAAACAACAAGGTCATAACGTGCAGGCATATGTGAATAATGAAGAATTGTACGAAAAAGGAGATATAGATGCAGTCATCATCAGCACAGCCGATTTTCAGCATGCATTACATACCATTGAAGCCATTAAAGCTGGCTGTGATGTGTATGTTGAAAAACCTTTTGCTGAAACTATGGATGATAATATAGCGGCACTGAAAGCAGTAAAGGCAAGCGACAGGGTGGTGCAGGTAGGTTCTCAAAGAAGGAGCGGAACAAATTATAAAGCAGCCGCAGATTTTATACAGCAAGGAAAGTTTGGACCTATTACCATGGTGGAACTTTCATGGAATGTAAATCAGCCAGGACGCTGGCGCAGGCCGGCATTGGTGAACCAGGTAAAAGAATCTGATACCGACTGGAAAAGATATTTAATGAACCGGCCATTTGAACCGTGGGATGCACGTAAATATCTTGAATACCGGTTGTTCTGGCCATATTCTTCCGGTATGCCCGGGCAGTGGATGAGCCACCAGATAGATACGGTTCACTGGTTTACAGGATTGCCACATCCGCGTTCAGTCATTGCAAACGGTGGTATTTATAAATGGAAAGATGGCCGGCGCAACTGGGATACCATGACAGCCGTTTTTGATTATGGTCCGTTAAATGATTTAACTACCGGTTTCCAGGTGGTATTCACTTCGCGTATGCATAATGGTGAGGAAAGACCAGCTGAATTATATTTTTCCAATGGCGGCGAATTAAACCTGATCACAAATAAAGTTTCATCTAATGGTGGTTTGAATGAATTGCATGCAAAAGCAATGGGTATGGAACCAAATTTATTACCCGCTCTTGACCTGGTAAAAGAGGAAGTGAAAGTGGTTGCTTCAGCCAATACCGGCAGCGATCCGCTTACCAATGCGCATATGCAAAACTGGATGGAATGTATCCGCAGCAGGAAGGAAACAAATGCCCCGGTTGAAGCCGGGTATAATCATTCAATTGCTACCATCATGACAAATGCTGCAGCCCGTACAGGAGAGAAAATCTATTTTGATGAAGCCAAACAGCAAGTGATGGCAGGCGGAAAAGTTTTTAAATATTAATGTATTAAAATAAATAAACCCGCGATGGCGGGTTTATGGGAACTTAAAAAGGATAACAAGGTTGAAAGGATCACTCTTTAACTTTCGTCATTTCCGGAACTAACTTACC
>CAMPGG010000420.1 GCA_946885335.1 uncultured Chitinophagaceae bacterium | reverse complement strand
ACACTGGCTTTACAATCTTCTTCGGCTATTGAAAGTTCATTATTGTATGAAAAAAATATTCGGGAGGCGAAAGAAAGAGAAGAAGCCATGCGCAAGATTTATGATGTAGCAGGAAAATTTGTTCCTTTTGAATTTATTCATTCATTGGGCCATGATGTAATTACTGACGTGAAGTTGGGAGACCAGGTTGAAAAAGTAGTAACTGTTTTATTTGCGGATATACGTGATTATACAACCATTTCGGAACAGATGTCGCCCGAAGAAAATTTTGATTTTGTTTGTTCTTACAATGAATTACTGGGGCCGGTGATAAGAAAACATAATGGCTTTATTAACCAGTTTTTGGGTGATGCCATCATGGCCCTGTTTCCGGGAAATGCTGCTGATGCATTAGCTGCCGCCATTGAAATGAAAGAAGCCATATCACAATTCAATAAAAAAAGAATAAGAGAAAATAAATACCCCATCCAGATTGGGGTTGGCATGCACACCGGACCCTTGATCATGGGTATTACCGGTGATAAAGATCGTTTGGATGCAACAACAATTTCAGATACGGTCAATACAGCATCGCGTTTAGAGAGCCTGACTAAATATTATAAAGCCGGCATTATTTTAAGTGATGCAACACTTAAGCATATTGATAATTTAAATAATTTTCATCTTCGTTATCTTGGGCTTGTGCAGGTAAAAGGTAAACAAAGCCATTTTGGTATTCATGAATGTTTTAGTGGGAATGAAGATGATCATATTGGCAAAAAACTAAAAACCCTTGATCTTTTCCACCAGGGTATTCATTGTTATCTCGATCGCTCATTTGAAAAAGCAATAGATACCTTTGAACATGTTTCTTCAATGGATCCGGAAGACCATACAGCCTTATTTTTCCTGGAAAATGCCAGCCGCTATTTACGAAATGGCGTTCCGGAAAATTGGGCAGGTGCCGTGGAAATGCATTATAAATAAAAGACTGATTAGTATCGTATGATTACAAAAGTAAAGTTCGAAGCTATAAAAAAACAGTTGTTACAAAGATTAACGCTCCATCTGCCAAAAGAATTATACTATCATGGTGTACATCATACTTTGGATGTACTGGAGCAAGCTGAAAGAATTGCCAGGGAAGAAAATGTAACCAACGAATTAGATCTTCAATTATTAAGTTTAGCCTGCCTTTATCATGATAGCGGTTTTATTGAAACACGCAATAAGCATGAAGAAGCCTCTTGTGAACTGGCCCGGAAGGACCTTTTAGCGAATGGTGTTTCTGATGAAAATATTGATTGGATCTGTGGAATGATCCTGGCTACAAAAATTCCTCAAGTGCCTCTCAATCAAATGGAAAGAATTATTTGCGATGCAGACCTGGATTATCTTGGAAGAGATGATTTTTTTGAGATCAGCCAAAACCTCTATCAGGAATTAAAAGAATCCGGAATTGTAAATACTATTGATGAATGGAATCAAATACAAGTAAAATTTTTTAAACAGCATATGTATTTTACCAAAACAAATAAATTATTAAGAGGGCCGGTTAAAAACAAACACCTCGGCATAATTGAAGCATCACTCTAACTAAAACTATAAATTTAAATTCCAAAAAAAATTGTTGCTTATGAAATCTTACAAGCTTAATATAAATGCGCTGATAGTTTATGTTGGTCTGATAAGTTTGATCCTTTTTTCAACCGTTTTACTTGTTTTTCACCTGGCAGAACCAAAAGGTCTTGGTGAAATGCTTTTACATTATGGCTATATCATTGCACCCGTTAGTATTTTGTGGGTATTAACGGATCACTATTTATGGCATACGAAGTTTATGCAGTTTCTTGGAAAGTCGCTTAATATTCCGCCTGACATCAGGGGCCGCTGGGAAGGCACTTTGGAAAATGCTGATGGCAGCGGAACACAGCGATTTGCAATAGAAGTAAATCAAACACTGACCAAATTGAGAGTATGCTCCTATTCATCAAAAGCGCATTCTGACAGTGTGCTTGCTGAAATAGCCTCCTCTGCCAGTGAAGATAGTTTTACTTTATGCTTCCTGTGGCAGGGGCAGTTAGTCAAAGCTATGAAAGATACTAATCCTGCGGAGATCATACATGGTTATACCATGTTGACCCTTGACCAGACCAACTCTACAAAGGTTTTAAAAGGTTATTATTTTACAGATGTAAGACCTGTACAGACAAGAGGTGGTATTGAATTGAAATGGGTATCCCACACCTTCAGAAAAAGCCTTGATTAATATTGCCGGATAAAAAGCTTATTATCCATTTTTGTTACTGAGCGAAGTTTTATTAAGGCCTCAGCCAATTGCCTGGCTTCTGCTGGTGATCTTAATGTAATACTATAAAATGCAAGCATGCTTCCCTTGCTGATCAATTCATCATTTTCATCTAAAGCAATTTCTTCCATCACCGGATCAAGGAATAATTGAACTGAAGATTCACTCAAATGCAATCCATAACGATTATAGGTACTGTCATCATCCAAATAGATTGCATGCAGCAAATGCAGGTTAAACCGGGTGGTATCAGTATCTATGATTGAGGCCAGCTCAACATTCCCATTTTTATAAAAACGGGCAACCCGGATGGTTTCATCATCAAATAATGCAGTGTCAGGAACATATAATAATTGCTCAATTTCCTGCACCGTTTGATTAAAACTCTTTTGTTGTGCATTTGCATGAAGCAATGAAAAGAAAAATATTATAAGTATCCCGGATTTTTTCATGTTTACATATTGACATACCAATGATTACTAAAGATAGCTTCTGCCTGTAATCC
>CAMPGG010000419.1 GCA_946885335.1 uncultured Chitinophagaceae bacterium | reverse complement strand
TTTAAACTCCAAACTCACTTTATACTTCTTTTACCATTTTAAACTGTACCTTCGCCGCATTCATATACTCTCTCTAAGCAGACCCGGGATTCCCAAATGCTTCACCTGGTCATTTAATGAGCAGGATATTCAATCAATCTTTACATACAATTTGGAAGATTGTAATTCATTTAATTTAATTTTTATAGACATTGTTATTCGAAGACTTACAGTTGATTGAGCCGCTTTTGAAAGCACTCAAATCAGAAGGATATACACATCCTACTCCAATACAACAGCAATCTATTCCGTTAGTTTTAAACCGTAAAGACCTTTTAGGTTGTGCCCAAACGGGGACCGGAAAAACAGCAGCATTTGCATTGCCCATTTTACAGATACTGCACCAGGATAAATCCTTGCAGCGTGGACCGCACCAGATTAAAGCGTTGATTTTAACCCCTACCCGTGAGCTGGCTATCCAGATTGAAGAAAGTTTTAAAGCCTATGGTAAGAACCTGGGTTTAAAGCAACTTGTGATTTTTGGTGGGGTTTCACAAGTGCCGCAGGTAAATGCATTACGCAGTGGTGTTGATATTTTAATTGCTACACCAGGCCGTTTACTCGACCTGATGAATCAACGTCATATCAGCCTGCAGCATATTAACCTTTTTGTTTTGGATGAAGCTGACCGCATGCTTGACATGGGTTTTATTCATGATATCAAAAAAATTATTACCAAATTGCCGGCTAAAAGACAGACTTTATTTTTCTCTGCAACCATGCCACCGGAGATTGCTAAACTTTCTTCCAGCATATTAAATAATCCTGAACGAGTTGAAGTAACACCCGTTTCTTCTACAGTTGAAAAAATTGAACAGGGTATTTTTCATGTTGGCAAAAATGATAAACTTTCCCTCCTTTTACATGTACTGGACGATAAAGCCATTCAATCAGCTTTGGTGTTTACCCGAACCAAGCATGGTGCGGATAAAGTGGTAAAACATTTGAACCGTGCAAATATTCATGCGGAAGCTATTCATGGTAATAAATCGCAAAATGCAAGGCAACGTGCATTGACCATGTTTAAAAATGGTCAGTTAAAGGTGCTGGTTGCCACTGACATTGCTGCCAGAGGAATTGATGTGGACGACTTATCATTAGTGATCAATTTTGAATTACCGAATGTACCCGAAACTTATGTACATCGCATTGGTCGTACAGGACGTGCAGGTGCAAGTGGCGTAGCATTATCTTTTTGTGATGCTGAAGAAAAAGCGTTTTTAAAAGATATTCAAAAACTGATTGCCCGCAACCTGCCAGTCATTGTGGATCATCCTTATCATTTATCACCTTCCAGCAGACCGGTGGTAAATACAGGAATGCGCAAACCGGCTGCACATCAATCTTACAAAACGGGAAGAAGATGGACGCCGAACCGGAGAGAAACGGCTAAATAATTCAAAATGAAAAAGTCAAAATGAAAAAAAGCAAGTACAGATTTAAGGCTTTTGCATTTTGAATTTTAAATTTTACATTCTTAAAAACTCCTTTTGCTTTTGTAAAGGGATTTTTTTTTGATAAAATCAATAAATAAACGCCAGCAGCGTTATTCCCATTCACAAGATTAATTAAGATCCAATCCAAATGAATTACTGTTTGAAATACCCCAGTTTGAAAATCAATTTAAGTGTATGCCTGGTGCTAAGCTTACTTCTTTCTTGTAAAGACAACCAGGTTGTAACGAAAGAAACGGAAACAGCACCAGTTGAACAATCAACCGAAATACAAACCGATACCATACAAACAATTGCCGATGCAGCAACTATCATGGCAAGGCCGCAGGTTCCCATTCTTTGTTACCATGATATCAGGCCAATAAAACCAAATGCAAGTGCTGATGCAAAGGTTTATACAGTTAGTCCTGAAGCATTTGCCGATCAAATGAAAACATTATCAGACAGCGGTTATCAAACCATTTTACCGGATGACCTCTATAACTATCTTGCTTTTGGAAAATCATTACCTGCAAAACCTGTTATGCTGACATTTGATGATACAGACCTGGATCAATTTGAAATCGGTGCGGCAGAAATGAGAAAGTATAATTTTAAAGGCGTCTATTTTATTATGACGATATCAATTGGCCGTAACAAGTATATGAGTCGCGAACAGATTAAACAATTATCTGATGAAGGTCATGCCATTCAAGGACATACCTGGGATCATAACAGGGTAACTAAATACACAACGCAAGACTGGGATAAACAAGTAACCGGTGCACACGAAACCATTGAAAATATCACCGGGAAGAAAGTGGAGTATTTCGCCTATCCATTCGGGTTATGGAACAAAGAAGCCTTTGAACCGCTAAAGGAAAGAGATATAAAAATGGCTTTCCAGCTTTCAACAAAAAGAGACAGCACTGAACCACTGTATACTGTTCGCAGGATGATCGTTTCCGGGAACTGGAGTACACAAGGCGTGCTGCAATCGATGAATGCAACATTTAAAAAATAAAAAATTTAATTGAGGTTAAATTTGGACTGCAGTTCCGCTGGCCACAACCATAAGCATACTACCGCCACTCCCTACGGTTTCAAAATCCAGGTCGATTGCCACAACGGCATTAGCGCCCATTAACACGGCTTTTTGTTCCAGTTCTTTTAAGGCATTCAGACGGGCCTCTTCAATAACTTTTTCATAGGTACCACTGCGGCCGCCAACAATATCCCGAATACCTGCAAAAATATCTTTGAAAATATTAGCGCCAATTATGGTCTCGGCAGTGACAATACCTAAATAATTCTTGATTGGTCTGCCTTCAATGGTGTTAGTGGTAGTAAGTAACATAAA
>CAMPGG010000418.1 GCA_946885335.1 uncultured Chitinophagaceae bacterium | reverse complement strand
TTGCTTTCTCCTGGAATTTATCATCCGTCATCATACCATACTTAACAAACAGCCCGATATCTTCCCATTTCTCTTCAAACTCTTTACGGTTGTTTTTAAATATTTCTTCCAGTTTGTCAGCCACTTTTTTGGTGATGTGCGAATTGATCTTGCGAACATTTGGATCACCCTGCAGATAACTTCGGCTAACGTTCAACGGTATATCCGGTGAATCAATAACGCCATGTAATAACATTAAAAATTCAGGAACAATTTCCTTCACTTCATCTGTTACAAAAACCTGGTTGCTATACAACTGGATCTTATCTTTCTGTATTTCAAAACTCTTTTTAATTTTTGGGAAATAAAGAATACCTGTAAGATTAAATGGATAATCAACATTTAAATGGATCCAGAAAAGAGGAGCTTCTGAAAATGGATAGAGTTCCTTATAAAAATCCTGGTAATCCTGAGTAGTTAATTCGGATGGCTTTTTTGTCCAGGCCGGATTTGTATTGTTGATTTGTTTGTCTTCAAAAAATATTGGTATAGGCAGGAAACGACAAAAACGATTTAATATGTGCCGGATTCTTTCTGCCTCTAAAAATTCCTGGCTTTCTTCATTGATGTGTAAAACAACACTTGTTCCTCTTTCGGCTTTTTCAACTTCTTCTATAATATATTCCGGACTTCCATCACACTCCCATCTTGCGGCCGGAGCATCCTCTTTGTACGATTTTGAAAATACTTCCACCTGGTCGCTCACCATAAAAGCTGAATAAAATCCCAGGCCGAAATGTCCTATAATATTGGCTTCATTTTCTCCCTTGTATTTTTCCAAAAATTCCTCAGCACTTGAAAAAGCCACCTGGTTCAGGTATTTATCCATTTCTTCGGCAGTTAAGCCAATCCCCCGATCAGCTATGGTAAGGGTTTTATTTTCTTTGTCCAGGATGATATCGATGCGTAATTCACCTAATTCACCTTTTACCTCACCGGCTGATGAAAGCGTTTTTAATTTACGGGTAGCATCTACCGCGTTGCTGACAAGTTCTCTTAAAAAAATTTCGTGGTCGCTGTATAAAAACTTTTTAATGATCGGGAAGATATTCTCTGTATGAACCCGTATGGCACCTTTCTGCATAAGAATTTTTTTTCAGCTAGGGTTCAAAGAAGGTGCCAGTCCAAAAAATTTGATAATAAACGGTAAATTTGGCAGAATGGCTGAAGTAGCGTCCTAACATCCCCAAAAAACATGGATTTAACGGCTGCATTTCCCCTCATATCCCCTATCTTTGCCGCCCCAAAGTCTGAACCAGGAAGGTAGTCATCTGTTTTTCTGACTGGCTGAAGGGAATTTTTTATTTTTTAAAACACTATCAGCAAATGAACAATTATGAATTGATGGTGATTTTTACCCCGGTTCTTAGCGATGATGAATTTAAATCAGCGCTAAAAAAATATACCGGTTACATTACCGAAAATGGTGGTGAAATCGTGTCAGAGAATCCATGGGGATTAAAATCACTGGCTTATCCTGTTGATAAAAAAACCACAGGTTTATACTGGGTTTTAGAATTCAGGGGGCCATCCGACTTCAATGAAAAGCTGAAAATTCAGCTTTTACGTGACGAAAGTGTACTTCGTCACCTGCTTTGCAAACTCGATAAATACGCCGTCGAGTACAATGCTAAAAAGAGAAGTGGCGTACCTACAGGAACCGAAAAAGCAGTTGAATCTTAAGTTATGGCAAAAGCTAACGAAATAAAATACCTGACCGCTATACGCAGCGATAAAAGGATAAAGAAATACTGCCGGTTCAAAAAATATGGCATCCGTTATATTGATTATAAGGATGTTGAATTTTTGAAAAAGTTCCTGAATGAGCAGGGTAAAATTTTACCTCGCCGTTTAACCGGTAACTCATTGAAATTCCAGCGCAAAGTGTCTGACGCGGTTAAAAAAGCCCGTCAAATGGCATTATTGCCTTTTGTAACAGATCTTTTAAAGTAAAACCTCACCCTAACCCTTTGATAAGGGGACAGTGAATTTCACTGGGGTGGTAAAACTTAAATCATGGAAGTAATCCTGACAAAATATGTAGATAACCTGGGTGCAGTTAATGACCTGGTGAAAGTAAAAAGCGGCTATGCCCGTAATTACCTGATCCCGCAATTAATGGCTATTGAAGCTACTCCTGGCAATAAAAAGCAATTGGAAGAAAGGCTGAAGCAGGTTCGTAAGAAAGAAGAAAAAATGCTGGCAGAGATCAATAATGTAAAAGCTAAACTGGCTGAAGCTCCATTGAAAATTGGTGCTAAGACCGGAACAAGCGGAAAGATCTTTGGTAGCGTAACCCCTTTACAAATCAGCCGCGCCATTATGGAGCAAAAAGGTTACCAGATCGATCGCAGAAAGATCTCTATACCTGATGAAGTAAAAGAAGTGGGAACCTATAAAGCAACAATCGATTTTGGCAATAATCAATCGGCCGAAGTTGAATTTGAAGTGGAAGGTGAATAATTTTCTTTCAAAAATTATCATTAAGCCCCCGGTAAATCCGGGGGTTTTTTTATACCTGTATGCGAATAATTCATTATTAACTAATTCAAATAAACTTAAATAAGCAATCACCACTTTGATCATAAAGGAGGGAAATGCGCTTTTGCATTGAATTTCAATGCATATAAGGCATCAAAAAATGAAATTTGTTGTTCATGAAATAATCTTATTTTCGTGGTGTTTAGTGTTCTTTACAGTTACTGATAATCTCAATTGAACGTTTCGTAAATGTTTTGAGCAAGTTGTAATTGTAATAACAATTTCTTTTTTTTAAATTTTTTCTCAAAATGAACATTTACGT
>CAMPGG010000417.1 GCA_946885335.1 uncultured Chitinophagaceae bacterium | reverse complement strand
GGTCTATTTATCCAGGGTGCGGGGCTGGCATTATTGCAAACAGCATCCAATCCTTATATAAGCATTGTTGGCCCTATTGAAAGTGCGGCAAAAAGAATAAGTATTATGGGTCTTTGCAACAAAATTGCAGGAGCTCTAAGTCCGCTGATTATAGGTGCTATTGTATTAAAGGATGCGGCAAAACTGGAGGCCGCGATTATTGCCGAAAATGATCCAATTGCAAAAGATGTATTGCTCAACCAGCTTACTTCCCGCATAATCAATCCATATATCATCATTGCAATTCTACTTTTATTGCTTGCTTTTATCATTAAAAAATCATCCCTGCCTGAAATAGAATCGGAAGATAACGAACACCAAAAAACAGGCACAAAAACTAAGACAAGCGTTTTTCATTTTCCTCATTTAATGCTTGGCGTACTCTGCTTGTTCTTATATGTTGGAGTGGAAGTGATGGCTGGTGATGCCATTGGCATTTATGGACAAAGCATTGGGATAACATTAGATAAAACCAAGTATTTCACCTCGTTTACTTTAGTGGCTATGCTGGTAGGTTATATCATTGGAATTTTCACCATTCCAAAAATTATTTCGCAGCAAACAGGATTAAAACTTTCCGCTATTTTAGGAATTATTTTTACCATTTGTGTATTTGCGACAAGTGGTTTTACTTCAATCGTCTTTATTGCTTTGTTAGGATTAGCCAATGCACTCATGTGGCCGGCTATTTTTCCTTTAGCCATTGCAGGACTGGGAAAATTCATTAAAATAGGATCTGCGTTACTGATCATGGGCATTGCCGGTGGAGCGATCATTCCTTTGGTCTACGGCACTTTGAAAGAAATGCCAGCCATTGGAAATAACCTGGCTTTTTTGATATGCATGCTACCCTGCTACCTGTACATTTTATATTATTCTATGGCAGGTTATAAGGCAGGAAAGTGACCAGGTTTTTTTATATCTCAGACCGGCAACAAAATACACTACGTATACGCGTTATAAATTAAATATCATAATGCAAAGCAGCGGCACCCAAAATGCCGCTGTTTTCTAACCCGGAGACCTCTATTTTTAAATTTGCAATGGATCTTTTATAAGCAAAAGTTTCTATTTGCTGCCACATGGACCTGGAAAAATAAGGAAATGCATGCCGCACCGATCCGCCTAAAACAATCAATGATACATCCATTGCATACATGATTGCTTTGATGGCATTCCCTAAATGCATGCCCATTTCGTCATACATTTTTAATGCATCTTTATTTCCTTGTTTTGCATTTGCAAAAACTTCTTCCCCGTTTATGCCATATACATTTTGAAAAAACTGGCCACTCCCATAATATTCATAACACTGATCACGGTACTCCATCATGCCAAATTCACCTGCTCCACCATTGTGACCTGTATATAATTTTTTATGGATGATGATACCTGAACCCAAACCCGTTCCGATCGTCAGTCCGATCATAGAATCAGCATTTTTACCTTTGCCAAAATAAAATTCTCCCAATGCAAAACAATTGGCATCGTTGTTAACGGCAACGGGTAGTTGATAACGATCTTCTAACAAAGACTGTAATGAAATTTCTTTCCATGCCGGTATATTGATTACATCATAAACTTTTGCATTGGAAACCAGCCCGGGTACGCCGATGCCGATTGCTTTGATGCCCGTTTTAAAAAAAGGATCAATAAAGTTGTACAGATCATTCAAAACTTCTTCCAAAGAACCATTGGCATTCACCCGTTGAGAAACAACTCCCGACAATCCGTTTGTACTTACTATACCACCGCGGATATTGGTTCCTCCCAAATCGATCCCTAAAATATTTTCAATTTTCATTTTCAACATTGATTAAACGGGCGGCGTTTTTATCAAGATACACAGACAATCCAATATGATTACGCAAGTAACTGGCAGGTAGTTGTTCCGAAATTTCACCTTCTACAGCTTGTTTTACTATTTCCGCCTTATGTGCTCCATTCACCACCAGCATTATTTCTTTTGCTTCCATGATAGTTGCCATTCCCAATGTAAGGCCATGCGAAAGTTTTTGTTCCTTCTTAAAATATTTTTGACCCACCTGCTGCGTTAAAGGATCAATTTCTGCAATGTGCGAACGTAACGACATCGGCACACCCGGTTCATTCATTCCTATATGTCCATTCATACCCAATCCAACTATGGCTACATCAATGCCACCGTGTTGGCGGATAAAATCTTCAATCCTGTTACATTCTTGCTGCATATCTTTTTCCTTACCATCAAAGAAACAAATCCTGTCTTCCGCAATTTGTAGAGGATGAAAGAACTGGTTGTTCAAATGAAAACGGCAGCTTCCCTCATCATCCCCATTCATCCCTGCCCATTCATCTAATCCAACAAAATACCAACCAGATATATCCAATAAATTTTGTTGAACCATTTCAACGATCACTTTATATAAACCTGCAGGTGAATCACCCGAAGCCATGCAAATGAGCGGATGGTCAATATCTTTTACATATTCTACCAGGTGAATGACTGCTCGCCTGGATAATGCCTCGTAAGTTTCCGATACAAATATTTGCATGATAATTATTTTTCAATACTTAACGTGGAAGGGTTTAACCAAAGATCAATCGGTTTACTTACTTTAGGAGAAAAAGGAAGCGTAATTTTTTTTCCTTGTGCTGCGGAGGCATATGCGGCATAGATAATTTCCAACACAGCACGCCCATCTTCACCGGTTACAACCGGTTCTTTATTATTTTGTACACAATCAATAAAATGTTGCAGTTCATGCGGGTAGCCCTGGTTAAAAACTTCTTCAAAAACGGTAAAACTCCAGCCAATCGTTGTGTCCGCTTTCTCCATCGCATAATCATA
>CAMPGG010000416.1 GCA_946885335.1 uncultured Chitinophagaceae bacterium | reverse complement strand
GATTTTTTTAGATATAAGAATGCCTCAACTGAGCGGAACAGAATTTGCTAAAGCATTACGTTCAGCGCCAAAAATTATTTTTACTACTGCATTTAAAGAATATGCAATGGATGGTTTTGAACTGGATGCAGTTGATTACCTGTTAAAGCCTGTTGCTTTTGACAGGTTTCTACGAGCTATTACAAAGGCTTATCCAATGAAATCAGTTGATTTGCATTCTACTTCTCACCCTAATGAAGCAGATAAGAAAAATAATTCAGGATTTATTTATTTGAAAGCAGACCGAAAAATGGTAAAAGTGATACTTGATGATATCCTGTATATTGAAAGTGCTAGGGATTACCTGAAGGTCTTTACGCAAAACAACTCAATCATTACAAGGCAGACAATATCCTCTGTAGAAGCAATGCTTTCAGATAATGAGTTTATACGGATACACAGATCATATATAGTTTCAGTAAAAAAAATTAATTCGTTTACACATGAAACGGTGGAAATAGGTAATAAAGAATTGCCAATTGGTAAATTCTATCTGAATAGTTTCTTAAAGTACCAGAAATAATTTATAAAACCACAACTAAACCTTATTGCAATGAAGAAGCTATTTTACCTATTGGTACTGATAAACATTTATGAGATATGCAATGCACAACAAAGAGAGTTAAAAGGAAAGGTTACAGACAGGGAAACTCTTGAACCATTGCCAGGTGCAACCATAAGCATCAAGAAATCTGGTATAGCTGTAACATCGAATAAAGAAGGTTATTTCACCATTACTAATTCACCTGCAGGCACCTTCATTCTTGTGGTCAATTATGTTGGATACAAAACATCAGAACTTGCTGTACGTTTCGGTGAAAGCAGTAATCAATTCATTGATGTACGCATATCATCTTTTTATAGAACCAATGACAGCATCGTTGTATCAGCTTCAAAGCGCCCGGAGAAAATAACGGATGCCCCGGCTTCCATACATGTAATTGGTCAAAGGGAATTGCAGCAATTCTCCGGTTCCAATGTGGGTGAACTGGCTGCATATGTGCAAGGTGTAGAGTTCGTTCGTATGGGCGTTGATAATGTTTCATTTAATGCCAGGGGGTTGAACAATGCATTCAATGGAAAAGTATTTCAAATGGTTGATGGACGAAACAGTATGCAACCACTTAGCGGTGGTTTAATGATGGGTAATAATATGTCTGTTAATAAAGAAGATATTGAAAAAGTTGAAGTTCTTTTAGGTCCTCAAACTGCGCTCTATGGTCCTAATGTTCATAATGCGCTTTTCAATTACATCACTAAAGATCCAAGAATATACCAGGGAACGTCATTGGCTGTAAGTGCAGGTAATCAAAACCAGCTTAGTGCACGGATACGCCATGGAGAAAAGATAAACGAGAAATGGGCATACAAACTAACAGGTGAATATGCTGTTGGAAAAGATTTTGATTTTCGTGATAGCATTCGTGGTGTTGGAGGTGGTATTTATGGCCCTTTGGATACAGTTGCGGAACTTATAGATCTAGATTTTCGCCGGCTGCGTGGTGAAGCACATATTTATTATAATTTAACACCCTACGCCACAATTATTCTTTCGTCAGGTGGCAGTAAAAGCAATACAATCAATACAACCACTGGTGGGCACAACCAGTTCGTAGGGCTGACCAATTATTTTGTGCAGGTACGTTTTACTTCACCACGATTTTATGCAACTGTTTACAATGCATGGGCAGATTTTGGAAAATCCTACAGCGCCATTGGCTATACAAGGGATTTTCATAACAGAACCCATAGTACTATACGGGATACAAACGATTCACGTTATCCCCTACAAGGACACTTATCTGCAGAGGAAGCTGATATATTTGCTAAAAACAAAAACCTTTCAAAAGAAACCCCACAACGTTTCAATGCTGAAGTCCAGTACAATTACACTTTCCAGAAACCACAATTGTTTGTAGTTGCAGGTTTAACTTTCCAGGAAGACAAACCAAGAGGCTATGGTATTAATTTGGTTGACAGTTTTAAGAGAATCTATGTAACACAAATTGGTGCCGTGCTGCAATTTGAGAAAACACTTCCATGGGACTTAAGGTTAATAGGAGCTGGCCGGCTTGACAATCATAGTAATTTTGGAAACTTCTTCTCACCCAAAATTGCGCTGGTTAAAAGTGTTGGAGCCGGTAATTTCAGAGTTACGTGGGGGCAGGCTAACTCTATGCCCAGCATACTTTACCAATATGCCAAAATTGGGAATTTCTATGGAAATGGGGGAGGCATCACTTATATACCGGTAGGAGAAAAAATCACAGATACTCCGTCATATAAAACTACAAAACCATTGCTTCCGGAACAAGTAAGCACATGGGAGATTGGTTATAAAGGAACCTTCTTCAACAAAATGAATGTTGACGTTAGTTATTATAAAGGTGTAAGTGATAATTTTTTCACCCCTTCCATACTGGTTCAAGGAAGGGCTATTTATGTAGGAAATATAAAAGTTACTCACCCTCCTGCAACTGCTGGGCAAGTAGATAGTGATGGAGTTTTGTTGCCAGGTGCAAGGTTTTCCACCATCTTTAATTTTGGAGATGTAAATGTTTATGGGTTTGATTTGGGAACAAATTACCAGTTCAATAAGATTTTAAATATTGCCTTTAAATACTCATGGCTTGGTTCTAACATTTCTGATGGGGCACCTAGAAATGATGCAAATGATGATAAGTGGGTTACGGACGATGAAAAGAGCCTTAATTCATCACGGAACCGTTTTACAGGAATTTTAAATTTTGAAAATCTTATAAAACAAAAAGCATTTATAAACATTGCTGCACGATATGTAGAGAAATATGATTTCCATAGCGGATCTCAAATC
>CAMPGG010000415.1 GCA_946885335.1 uncultured Chitinophagaceae bacterium | reverse complement strand
CATCATTACACAAAAGACGACCTGCTGAACAAACAGGTGATAGCAGTGGTCAACTTTCCACCAAAGCAAATAGCCGGATTTATCAGCGAGTGCCTGGTGCTCGGTATTTATGATGAAAATAATGATGTAATTTTATTAAAGCCGGAAAGGCCAGTGAAGAATGGTCAAAAAATCGGCTAAGCATAGATGTCAGTATTCACTACCTGCTATCATTCACCCATTGGAAAAATTAAGATCAGCGGTACTGCTGATTATATCAGCCAGGTGATCTTCGTAAATGAAGATGCACCAGCAGTTGAAATTTCAGAAACCATTCCCCCATTACTCATTGAATGCACCGAACAACTTATACAGTATTTCCAGGGAGCCCGCAGATCTTTTGAATTGCCATTGAACCAGCAGGGAACAGCTTTTCAACAGGAAGTCTGGACCGAATTAATGAGCATTGGATATGCTAAAACAATTTCCTATATCAATGTTGCACGGCGAACCGGCGATCCCAAAGCCACCCGTGCGGTAGCGAATGCCAATGGTAAAAATAATTTATGCATCATTGTTCCCTGCCACCGGGTAATTGGCGCCAACAACGAATTGACCGGCTATTCTGGTGGTCTTTGGCGAAAAAAATGGTTACTGGAACACGAGAAGAAAGTAGCCTACGGTATCCAAACCTTGTTCTAATCATTATTTTAATTCACTGCTTGTAAATGCAAGGGGAAGTAAGTTGCCTGCTGCAGGAATAATAAAAACTTTTCCATTCTTACCTCCCAGTATCAGCCGGATTGGTTTTTGCATCCGGTTTTCAAATTCGCTTAAGGATTGCCGGCAGATACCACAGGGTGCAATGGGATGATTCCCCGGGTGCTTTTCGCTTTTATAGCTGATAGCCATGGATTCTATGGCAGTGTCGGGGTAAAGTGATGAAAGAGATGAGAGTAAAACCCTTTCGGCACAAATGCCTGCGGGAAATGCGGCGTTCTCCTGGTTGCTACCTACAACGATCTCACCATTCATTAACCGCGCTGCAGCGCCAACCAGGAAATTGGAATATGGCGCATAAGCCAGACCGGTAGCTTCCCTGGCATGATTTAATAATTCGTTATCTGCTGCTTCAAGATCAGCTATGCTTTCGTAAACTTCGTATTCAAAGGCCAGGTTTTGTTTTTCCATCAATATAAATATTAAAAATGCCCCTGAATAAAAGGGGCATTTAAAGTTAGATTATTTAACGATCCTGAACAACCTGTTCCAGCGTGGACCATCTTCCCAGCTAAACCAGATCATCCATGCTTTGCCTACCACATGATCTTCCGGAACAAATCCCCAGTAACGGGAATCCTGCGACTGGTGGCGGTTATCACCCATCATCCAGTAATAATTCATTTTAAAAGTGTAATCAGTTACTTCTGTTCCATTCAGGTAAAACCGTTTATCCTTCATGTAAAATTCATTGCCTTCATAAACACGAATGGCCCTTTCGTACAGAGAATAATTTTCTGGTGTTAGTTTCAAAGAGGCTCCTCTTGCAGGAATCCAAAGCGGACCGTAATTATCAACCGTCCATTGGTGAATGGTATCATTTGGAAATATTTTTCCGGATGACAAACCGGTTGAAAAATCATTTACTGCTCTTGGTTCAAATCTTTCAATATCCGGTTCAATAGGTTCCAAGAGGAAAGACTGGCTATTGAATTTTTGTACCTGGTCATAAGTAAGCAGCATATGATACCTGCCATTGAAATCTTTTGCATACTCATTTTCCCTCACGTCAAATTCCTCCTGCATGAACTGATCATTCAAATCAGTTTTACTTAAAAATGAATATGGATATTGAGCCTTGGGCGGCAATGGACTTTTTACTCCGCCAATATAAACAACGCCATCCCTGATCTCCATTGTATCGCCTGCAATAGCAACGCAACGTTTAATATAATTATCTCTTTTGTCAACCGGGTGTACAGCTAATGGGTATTGTTGCGGGTTACTTAATATCACTTTCCTTCCTTCATCAATATTACCTCCACCCAGGCGCCTCGCTACTTCGTAATAAGGGTCTTTGGATTGATACTCCGGTAAATTAATGACCGTATCACCTGCAGGAAAATTAAAAACAACCACATCATCTCTTTGCACATCAGCGGCAAACCAACGTGTATAAGGAATTTTAATAGCCTCTGAATATGACTTTGCGCTGGTACCCGGAATATAATTATGTACAAAAGGAATAGATAAAGGAGTATTGGGAATACGTGGCCCGTAACTGAATTTACTGACGAATAAAAAATCATTGATCAATAAAGTCTTCTCCATGGAACCAGTCGGAATGGTATAAGCTTCAAATACAAATGTGCGGATCAAAGTGGCAGCAACAATGGCAAACACGGCTGCATCAACCCATTCCCTGGCTGCTGATTTTTTATGCATTCTTACTTTCTCCGGACCGATAAAACGGGTGTCCTTATCGAAAGCAATAAAAGGAAAATATAAAGGGGCTAATAAAGCTGCACCTGTATGATGTAACAAGGAAAACTTGCCAAAGACTTTTGCAAATTCAATAAATATGCCGGGGCTGATAAACCATCCTACAACAGGAATCAGTTGCCAGAAAACCCAATGTTTAGGCCTTTGTGCAATCTCCTGCATCACCCAGGTATTATAAAAAGGAACATATGCTTTCCATGCAGGAACTCCTGCTTTTTTAAACAAGGGAGCAAAACCAAATGAAGGAAGAAAAACGATGAGGAATTGAATAAGGTAAATAATGAGTAAATGCGATAAAGGCATAATGTTTTTTTAGTGGCGGACAAATTTAAAATATTAATCCTGTTGCCGAAATTTAAACAGGCAAAGTTTTCTTAATAATAAGCAACCAATAGGATAATTTGACAATGAGGCAATTTGACAAT
>CAMPGG010000414.1 GCA_946885335.1 uncultured Chitinophagaceae bacterium | reverse complement strand
ACGCGAATACGCTGAATGCGGCTGAAAGTAAAATTTTTTTCATGCTTCAAAGGGTTTAGCTGTTTTTTAAAATATGATGAGTTATTTCATCCCTGCTCAGGGGGTGATTCATGGAGTGGCAGGCACATATTTTATTTGCCAGGAGGATCTTTGCTGAAATTTTCAGCACGGCATTAACAGGATGGACTTTGAAGACTTAAAACGAAAATAAATACGCAAAGTGAAGGAGAATTTCCATTCAGCTAAGGGTATCAGGGGATTAATTGATTTCTGGGGATCTTTCGGTGAGGATGGTTGGAGAGATAATGTTGATACAAATATACTCAGCCATTTGAAAGACTGCAAGTGTTTTGACGAATATTTTTATTTTTAATGCGAGATGTCTATGCTTTACGTCATAATTCAATAGTTAAAGTCAAAAAAACTTTTCCAAATGAAAGAACCATTGTTCAACAACCGTTAAACAATGGTTCTACAATAGTTCAATCTTCTAAACACCTAAATGCTAAACTATCTCACCATGATCTTCTCCACCTGCATAGCATTTGTTTCACTGTCAAAAATCCTTAACACGTAACTGCCAGGTAATAGAGATGAAATTTGAAGGCTGTTTTCTGCATAATTATTCCACTGCCTGATTATTCGGCCAGCCATATCCGTTAGCTGCAGGTTACGGTTGGCTGCACCATTAAATAAGACATTCAGGTTGCCGTCCGTACTTGGATTAGGAATAATCAGCGTTCTGCCCGATTGACTCATGCCTTGCACCGCACGGATAGCGCTGTACATAAAATGATTATCAATGTCAATTTGTTTTAACCGGTATTGGGTCACACCTCTTGCATCATTGGCATCCGAGTAATAATAACGGAGTTCTGCCTGGCTGTTGCCATCTGTTGCCTGCGAAGGGATAAAGTCAACGACCTGCCATCCACCTGCACCTGAATTTCTTTGCAGTTCAAAACCACTGTTATTTTGTTCCGTTACTGTCACCCAGTTTAATTCAACACGGGCTTGCTTACGGTTAGCATTAAACGATTTTAATTTTACGGGCAAAGGTGCAGGATCGGGTAAAAGAACTTCTATCTGATCTATTTGCGCCTGCCGCCGATTTTGTCCGTTTATCCGCCCGGTGGTTGAAAACAGAACCTGTAAGGTAGCAAGATCTTCATGGGTAAAGTTACCGGCATACACAAAATTGTAAGCAGTAAATACATCGGTCAGATCTGTAATACTCTGTACAGTCAACAACATATTATTAATCCGCACATTAATATTCAAACCCCTGTTAGCACTGCTTTGCGCATCTCCCTCAGGAAATTTCCTGGCTACAACCCTTACTGTAAACAGGTTGTAAATACCTGGTACGATGTCATCACTCATTTCCACCTCCCCCGAAGCATGTGATCCATATGGCGAGAAAATGAAATTGTTATCCTCAACTTCCAGGACTGGCGTTAATTCCTCGGGAGCCCAGTTTGTTGCAGAAATATCCGCAACCGGGAATAACTGGGCAGCAGTATTAAATGAAAATGATAAACCCGCAATAACTAACGGTAAACTATATACTAGGTTTTGTAATCTTGTAGTCATGGTTATATATTTTAAGACGTGAAGGTTTACAAATGAGTATAGGGCACCCCTGAACAGGAAGTAATCAAGCGTAGGATAATGAGGCTACTAAAAAAATTAACCTGCTTTAATCAATAAATAAGTTAGGCTTAACCGTGAGTGAAAAGTATTACATCGCATACGGATAACTGAAAGAAGAGAGAAAAGAATCTAATCAAATTTAGAGAGAAAATACTTATTGAAAAATGATTTTATTTAGCTCAACCTTATAATGTTTTGGGTTTAGCGTTTAGAGTTTAGGTTCAAGGAAGGACCTGGGTAATAGGTGGTTGATTTACTGATGAGGTATTTTACTTTTTGAATTTTGAATTAAAAAAGGGATAGCGTTTTGGCTATCCCTTTTTTCTCAAAAGAACCGGTGGTTTACCTGTTCACCACCATTATTTTTTCAACCGTTTGTGTTCCGGTCTCACGATCCACAATTCTTAACTGGTAAATACCGGGTGTAAGATCAGTGATCTGTAAACTGTTATCACTGTAAGCATTCCACTGTTTTAACATGCGACCATGCATATCCGTTAGCTGCAGATCCTTTTTGCTGTTGGCTGACTGGAAGGTTACATTCACCCGGCCATTGGCGCTTGGATTTGGCGAGATGATGGTCCTGGCTTCCTGGCCAATACCCTGTACGCTGCGGATATCACTGTATTTTGCATTATCATCCAAATCAACCTGCATTAAGCGGTACTGGCTAACGCCTCTTGAATCATTAACATCGGTATATGAATAGTGCAAATCAGTTACACTGTTGCCATCAGTAGCTTTAGAATTTACAAAAGCAATCTTCTGCCATCCACCTGTACCTGACTGTCGCTGCAATTCAAAGCCGCTGTTATTCTGTTCCAGGGTAGTCGTCCATTTCAACTCAACATTTGTTTGCTTACGGGAAGCAGTAAATGATTTGAGTTTGACGGGCAGAGGAGAACAACCATTTTCAATTAAAACTGCTCTTTCGTATGAATAATCATAACCAATACCAATGACATGAATATAAGCTACTATGAATATAGCACTTTCACTATAAGGCTTTGTATTTGAATAAGGTAAATAATCTCTTCGACCTGAAGACCAAGATTCTTCTGAAGATAAAATTGGTGGGACAGTTGCAATTGGTGTAGCAGTAGCTAATATATCACCGCCTCCCTCACCATCAAAATTGCCGTTATTATTTGCATCAACAAAAACATCATAAGTTATTTCCAAATCTGAAATTCCATTATTTGTAAAAGTAACTTCGTATTCTCTTCCTCTGTCTCCATTTGCATATGAACAATACCAATTAGTAG
>CAMPGG010000413.1 GCA_946885335.1 uncultured Chitinophagaceae bacterium | reverse complement strand
GATTCATCCAATATTAAACGCAGTCTTTGGGCTACCAGTTTATTTCCTTCAAAAGGCCTTAGTTCGTGTAGTCGTTTATCGAATGGTGCCTTGGTACCCGTTAATGCTTCCAAACTCATGGCACCAATTATATCAGCAGCTTCCAAACAATTATGCATGCGCTGAACTGCCTTGATGGCAAATGCTAAAATGAATTGGGTTCCATTAATCAAAGCCAACCCCTCTTTGGGTCCCAATTGTATTGGCGATTTTCCGTGCTGGCTTAAAACATCTACCGGGTTCTGAATTTTATTATCCACTATAACTTCACCCAAACCAATCAATGGTAAAAACAAATGAGCCAGTGGCGCCAAATCGCCGGAAGCTCCTACAGAACCTTTTTCAGGAACAACAGGAATAATATTTTGATCAATATGCCAGATGATCCTTTCCAATGTTTCTAATTGCACGCCCGAAAATCCGCGGGCCAATGAATGCACTTTGGTGATCATCATCAGTTTGGCCACCTCTGTAGGTATGGGATTGCCAACGCCTACACTATGGCTTTGCAATATTTTATGTTGTAATGTAATAGTATCTTCTTCACTGATCTTTTTATTAGCCAGGATGCCAAAACCGGTATTAATCCCATAAACAGTTTTATTACGATTAACGATCTCCTGTACATTTTGCTGACTGCGGGAAATAGTTGTCTTCACTTCATCACACAAAACACCTTTTATTTTTCCCGAAGCCAGGTCAATTGATTTAGCAATGGTCAGCTGATCTTTACCGTAATTAAAAATGGTTTCCATGCATCAAAGATTAGGAATAAAGTGGAATATAAAAAGGTGGCAAATCTGTAATAAGTTCACAACATATATGTTGCGCTAATAATCCGTCATTTGATGGCATGTTTTTTTATTAAAAATATTTCCCTTAACACCCTGCCTGCCTGATTGGTTTACGGAAGTATAACCTTTCCATTTATTGAATCAATAATTAAAAAAGGAGGGTGATTATATGTTAGCAATGAATTATCGCGGCCCTTTCAGGGTACGTGCAGATCAAAAACCATATCCCGAAATTCTTCATCCAAATGATGCCATTGTGCGGGTAACCCGATCGTGTATCTGTGGTTCAGATCTGCACCTGTATCATGGAATTGTTCCCGACACCAGGGTTGGAATGACCTTTGGCCATGAGTTTACCGGCATAGTGGAAGAAATAGGATCATCAGTTTCCAAATTGAAACCAGGTGATCATGTAATGGTCCCTTTCAATATTGCCTGCGGCCAGTGTAATTTTTGTAAACAGCAATTATACAGTTGCTGTCATGAGTCCAATTCGCAATCAACTGCAGTAGGCGGTGTATTTGGATATTCGCATACTGCTGGTGGTTATAATGGCGGGCAAGCGGAATATGTTAGGGTTCCGTATGCCGATGTAGGTCCTATGATTATACCAGCAGACATGGATCCGGATGATGCTGTTTTGCTGACTGACGTAGTCCCAACCGGTTACCAGGCAGCGGAAATGGCTGGTATTAAAACCGGTGACACGGTCGTTGTTTTTGGAGCCGGTCCTATTGGAATCATGGCAGCGAAATGTGCCTGGTTATTTGGTGCTGGCAGAGTGATCGTGATCGATCACCTGGAGTACAGGTTGGAATTTGTAAAACAATATGCACAATGTGAAGCATATAATTTCAGGTCGCTTGGAGACCCGGTCGTATTTCTCAAAAAGACAACGGGCTGGTATGGTGCCGATGTCTGCATCGATGCGGTTGGAGGAGAAGCTGCCGGTAATGCGTTACAAACAATTACTGGCAGAAAAGCTTTATTAACCGGCGGTTCGGCCACGGCATTGCATTGGGCTATTAATTCAGTAAAAAAAGGTGGTATAGTTTCAATCGTTGGTGTGTATGGTCCCACGGATACCTTGATCCCTATAGGTAACGTAGTGAATAAAGGATTGACTATACGGGCTGCACAGGCATCTGTAAAAAGACTGATGCCAAAAATGATCGAACATGTTCAGGCAGGAAGAATTGATCCTAAAGCCATTGTTACGCACCGGGTTCCACTAGAAGAAGTAGCAGATGCCTATCACATCTTTTCAGCCAAGTTAGATAACTGTATCAAAACAATTCTTATCCCGCCATCAGCAAGGGCATAAACTTATTTATATGGAAAACACAACAAATAAATCAAACACAAATACAAATCATTATTCGCAGATCAAAGGTTGGGGAATAGATGCAGACCCAAAAAATGAGCCTACCTATCCTATGAAAAAATGGACAGGTGATGATCATAACCGGTTAAACTGGGAAAGGCCTCCATTACAGCCCCTCGAAATAGAAGTGCTGCATTCAAATGAACGGCCGGGTGTGACAGCCACATTTGGCACATCTGTTCCGCTATCCGGATTAAGTGGCGCTATCCGGCGATATGCATTTAAATACAGTGAATCTAGTTACGGTCATTGGTTACCGTTATTAATGGCCGACCGGGTTAATGTGATTGAAGGAATTTTAAAGGATATCAGCCGGGGACATATACCCAATATTTTTGCAGAAAAAGGATGGAAAGCAGAATGGAAACATAATCCACTAGGTCTTGTTCAAAAAATTGCTGCTTTAGCTGTTACAACCGCTGGCATAATAGCCTTAATAAATGGGAAAGGCTATGGAAGAAAAAAGAAAAGAAATAAATTTTTGAAATCAATTTTTTAAGAAAAATATTATCATTCTACTTGAAGTCCACCCGGTGTAAAGCCGGGATGTCAAATCGAAATGACATTCACAAAATAAAAAAGCCACTTTTTTCAAAGTGACTTTGTGATCCGGATTGGATTCGAACCAATGACCTACTGCTTAGAAGGCAGTTGCTCTATCCAGCTGAGCTACCGGACCAATACTTAAGGGCGCAAAATAAATGAAAATTTACCTGATGGGCAAAACTGTTTCTG
>CAMPGG010000412.1 GCA_946885335.1 uncultured Chitinophagaceae bacterium | reverse complement strand
CAGGGGTTGATTTTAATGAAACATCCATGTAAAAGCATCTAAAATAAATATGCCATGGGTGGAAGTTGATTTGTTGATTAGTTGATAGGAGGAGGGATAGGAATTTGGAATTGGGAATTTGGGATTTGGAATTAGGAATTTGGAATTGGCTAGGACTAAACAACTAAACGTCTAAACACCTAAACAATCATTCACTTACCAATTGCATTCATTAATTGATCACTGTATGCATCGCTTACTGGAATTTTATTTTTGTTGATGGTGACCTGTTGCTTTTCTACTTTATCTATTTTATTGATCGCTACAAAAAAAGATCGATGGATACGCACAAATTTACCGGGGGGTAGTAAATTAATGGCTTCAGCAAATGTGCTCCTGGAAAGAATATTTTTATCCTTCAAAACAAAAGTTACATAATTGCCGGTTGCTTCCAGATACAGGATATCATCAAACATGACTTTTACCTGCTCATAGCCTGTTTTTATATAAATATGATCAGCCGTTTCTGATTGGTTTCTGAAGTTATATAATTCATAAGCCTTGTTGCATCCTTTTAAAAACCTGGATAATGAAAAAGGTTTTAGTAAATAATCAACTGCATCCAGCTCAAAACTTGTAACTGCGTGTTCAGTATAGGCGGTAGTAAAAATCAACAATGGTTTTTTGCTCAGGCTGTTAAAGAATTCAATGCCCGAAATATCCGGCATCTTGATATCAAGAAATATCAGGTCGATATTTTCCTTCTGTAAATATTCAAGTGCCGCAAATGCATCTGTAAATACTGCCCGCAGATCAAGAAAGGGAACTTTTGCTGCATGCGATTTTATAATTTCAAGGGCGATGGGTTCATCATCTATAGCAACTGCTTTCATATAAAGTTGAATGACTGGATAAACAACTAAGATAAATTGATTGTAAGGTGTACAAAAAAATCTTTTGATGTTTCCCTGATGACCAACTCATGTTTTGAATTATATAAGAGCTCCAATCTTTGTTTTACATTATTTAAACCAATACCGCTTTTATTTTTTTCCGGATCCATCTCCTGTTTAGCATGTTTAGAGTTGAAAACATCAAAATACAATGTTTTGCCTTTTAGTTCTAAGGATATTTTGATTTGAGAAGGTTCTCTTAAACTGATACCATGTTTAAACGCATTTTCAACAAATGGGATCAACAACATAGGAGATATTGTTACACCGTTTAGAGGTTGTTCAATGGCCGCATCAATTTTTACAATAGGATTTGAATCTGTGCGCAGTTTTTGCAGGTCGATATAATTATTCAGGTAATCTATTTCCCGCACCAGGGAAATTTTTTCCTGCATATTTTCCTGTAACATGAACCGCATCATGTCGCCTAATTTTTCAATTCCTTCACTGGTGCGTTCTGCCTTTTCCTGGATCGCCGTTCCGTAAATGGTATTCAGCGCATTGAATAAAAAATGTGGATTTATTTGTGAACGGAGAAAATCGAAACTTGCATTTGATTGACCTAATTCTTTTTTCAATGCATAAATTTCTTCATTCCCTTTCAAATGTCTTTTAAAGATTATCCATGAAACAGGAACCGTGATCAATAATTGAACAGCGGCATTTAGGAAAAGAACAACTGTTGCAAAATCTTCATGATTTGTTATTAAAAAAATTATAATAAAGAGTGGGAAACCGCTAATTACCAGGATAGCTACCGGTTTCCAGATATAAGAGAGAAATGGTTTTTTATTATGTAAAGATTTTGGGATGAGTGAATAAAACGAATACCAGTAAAGCATCAGACCATAGGGTATGATAACGGCCCAGGCGCCAATCATTTCCCTTTCAGCTTTGATTGCCGCTAAAATGAACATCCCTATCATCCATATTACAAAAACAGCCAATCCGCCTGGTGTAACAAATTTAAACCTCGACCTGATTTGTTCTGTGTTGGATAAAATGTATAAACCGAATTGTTTTATTACAGTATAAAATGAGAATAGAAATAGTAACTGCAACGCATACAAAAAATTATTACGGATGATATTATTATGCACCAATCCATCATAGGTGCTTACGCCCATAAAGTATTTTAAGTGTGTATTAATGAATCCGAATAAATAACCACTAATGCCAAAAATGAATATGGCCAGCAAAATATTCAAAAACAAATCGCTTTTCCTGATAAGCTTTGGTACAATAACAAAACTTAATATTAAAAAACCCGCGTAAAAAATAATATAACGGCAAAGCCTGGATACAAAATAATAATTAAGCCTTTTGCGCTGAAATGCTGGTGATCCATCTACTGCTATCCAGTCGTTACTGAGTACGGCCTGGACCATGAAAAAAACGGCAAATACAAATATGGTTGTTGCTGCCCAGAATTCTATCCGCCTGATGTTGGCTGGATTGCTTATATATTCCTTCATAGTTAATTCTTATGGGGCAATGTTAATTTATAACTTTTATGAAATTTAATGAAAGTGATGAAACTGTAAGTATTAGTGACGGATTTCATTTTCAATAAGGCAAATAACTGCATCCGGGAAAGAAGAATGTTTTTGACAGAATTATTTAATAAGCATGAGCGACATCCAGGATTTCCATCACAAAGCTGGCCCATTTCATCACATTCAAAAAAAATGAAAATAAATGTTGATTAACCTTGCTCATAATCTTTAATAATTTCAAAAATGAATGTTATGAGAAATCTGGCGCTAATCACTATCATACTTTTATTCTTAATAATTTTTAACTCAATAACAAAAATATTCACAAGGAATAATTGTGTTGCCAGCTACATAGGAATCGGATCAAAAAAAGAAATGAATAAATCTGATTATTATATTATTTATTCATCATTAACTCCATCAGCTTGTTATTTTAAACATGTAAATCAAAATGAACTAAAACCTAAAAGTCTTAACAGGCAGTATGAAGATGATAACGATCTGCCTGCATTTCATAATACGAGTGAAACTGCAATAG
>CAMPGG010000411.1 GCA_946885335.1 uncultured Chitinophagaceae bacterium | reverse complement strand
GAATAAGTAAGTAAATCAGTTAATAATTAAAGATTATGAAAAAAAGAAAAGGAGCATGACAGCTCCTTTCTTCTTTTATATCCATCAACTATACGTTAAAAATCAACTTTTCTGCAAGTCTAAGATTATGCATCAAAGCTGAGGTGCCGGGAATTGTTCTTGCGATTCGAATGTTTGCAGTTGTGCGATGCCCGAAGCTGTTATGCAGAAAACAGTGCAATCCAGCTTTTTTACCAATAGCAGACCTTCATTCGCCAAAGAATCCAGATGTTGCTGGATGACAGCGGTATCAATGGAACTATTTAAAATGATATCCCGGAATGTACAGGGATAGGTAGTAGGATCGGTATCCGATTTTACAATATTATAAATAGTCTGCAGCGTGTAGTACATTTTTCTTTTATTGGTTAACAACCTAAGTACAATAATTCCTGTACTTAGATAAGGCAATATATAAAAAGGCTGCATGATCTGATTGGAAAGTAATCCACAATGACTTGCTTTTTAATATTATTAAATTTATCGAAGCATCTGCATAATTGTTTTTGTTATGAAGCAACCCATATAATTATGTGAACGATATATCAGTACCCCTTTATTTAAAATTGGAGCCTGCCGTACGCATCATTGATTATTAATATTTATACGATGCGGTAAAGATTTTTTTTAATCTAAAAAACAGGCTGATGAAAAACTATTCAATCTTACTCTTTGCTTCACTGGTAGCATTTGGTTGTAAAAAAGATGATATTATTTTGCAAAAATCTGTACAGGAAGTTCAGGGAGTATCAAAACCTGATGCACCGGGAAACCTTCATACCCGGGTGCTGAATAATACGTTGAACTTTCCCTGGGAAATTCTTTGGGGGCCGGACAATTTTATTTGGTTCACGGAACGTGAAGGCAGTGTAAAAAGAATGAACCCCGAATCGGGCCAGGTGATACCGGTTGCAACAATAGCCGAGGTGGCTTCAACAACTAATTTTAATGGTTTGCTCGGAATGGCACTGCATCCCCATTTTGATTCAAACCCTTTTGTTTACCTGGTATATAATTATTTTGACACGGAAGGTCAATACCTGGAAAAAATTGTGCGATACACCTATGATGGCTCTACGCTTCAATCACCCTTAATATTAGTTGATGGTATTATTGGAAAAATTGGGGGCGATTTCATTCATAATGGCAGCAGGCTGGTTATAGGACCAGACATGAAACTCTATGCAACTACCGGTGATGCAAACCTGCGTTTTGATCTTCCACAAGATCCAAATTCTTTAAACGGAAAAGTTCTGCGCATCAACCTGGATGGAAGCATCCCGGTTGACAATCCTTATGGTAATGCTGTTTGGACAATCGGGCACCGGAATGCACAAGGGTTGGTTTTTGGATCCGGTAAATTATACAGCTCCGAACATGGTGAAACAACAGATGATGAGATCAACATTATAAATAAAGGCGGTAATTATGGATGGCCCTTCGTTGAAGGATTTTGTAATACCGCAACCGAACAGGCATTTTGTCTGAACAATAGCATTACAGAACCCATTTTTATATGGACACCGACCGTGGCACCCAGTGGAATAGCATATTATGATAAAAGCCATATTCCACAATGGAAACGCTCACTGCTGGTTACATTTTTGAAAGACCGTCGCTTACGCCAGATGAAGTTGGATGGTTCGGGAACTGTTATTGAAAGCGTTAATGAATTTTTTATAAATGAGTTTGGCCGTTTGCGTGATGTAGCCATTTCTCCCGAAGGAAAAGTATATCTGTGTACGGATAATGGAGGAAATGCTGATATGATCATTGAAGTAATGAAAGGAGAATAAAAAATCTATATAAGTAAAATTTAAATATTTGCTGGCACAAATTTTTTGAGTGTTTTTCAAAAACATAAGTTATGGCAGATAATAAAAATTTAAGAGATGGCAGAGACCGCTCTAAAGTTGATGGGAACGAAGCATATGAGTTGCGTGTACTTGCTGAGAAATTCGGTGTTTCCACAAAGGCAGTTCAAGACGCCATTAACAAAGTCGGTAATAACCGAGATGATATTGAAAGAGAATTAAACACTGGAAGAAACACAAACTAAAATCTGTTGTGTTTGCTTATTGCCAGATTTACTGTTACAGGTAGATCTGGCAATTTTTTTTGCCCGGTTTTCATTTCTTAAAATAGTTTAATACTGATCGCTTCTTCATGACTGTATATTTATGCTCACACAATAATTACACAGGTTATGTTAGAAAATATCAGCTGGTCAACATATTGGGTATGGGTAACCGTTATACTGCTTACCTATTACACTTTTATTATCATTTACTTTTACGGGTTTCAAATCAGGAAGGTTTTTTTAAAAATTTCAATGTCTCCTGGTTCACAGGCTCAAAATGATGCGGACCTTTTTGCCACCGTTCATGTGCTGATAAATGATATTGAAAATAGTTTCACTTCATTGCACCGGCAGACCTCCAAACAAGAATGCCTGGAAATCCTTCAAATGCATATCAGCCGGTTTCCACAACTAAAAAATACCGCGTTTCAAAAAGCGGTTAATAACAGAGTTACAGAACTGCTCTATAACAAATGCTCCATTCAAATCAGTGAACAGGAACTGGCGGTGGTTTGGACAGGTGATGAATGAAAGATGGTGGAGTGTTGGTTTCCTCATCCTGACTGCGAAACGGCGCCGTAACGCCGTCGCAGCAGGTGAGGTAATTTAAAATTTAAAAAACTAAAATTGAATTTATGGAATTGAGGCGGATGAAACAAAAACTACTACTACTGTTACCCGGCTTGTTTACCACAGCCATCATGATGGCGCAGGACGGGAATGCCGGTATTAATGAAGCCAATACGCAAGTCAGAAGTTATTTTGATTCAGGCACAAACCTGATGTATGCGGTAGGTGCAGTGGTAGGGTTGATCGGGGCTGTGAAAGTTTACCAGAAATGGAACAGTGG
>CAMPGG010000410.1 GCA_946885335.1 uncultured Chitinophagaceae bacterium | reverse complement strand
GGCAGGTACCATTATCACTCACATCATTTACCCAGGCTACCGTTGGTGTGGAGCAGTTGTCAGCTTCATCATCCACCACGGTGATATCCGGATCAGGCACATCATCAATACACTGTACATTGATGGGATCTGGGTTTGATGCGGTTGGATCAGTATCATCAGATACCGAAACTTCTAATGTACAGGGAGCACCTATTTGCGCACCATTTTTATAGATCGTAAAATTCACGGTATAGCCTTTACCATTGCAAGCTGTAGTTCCCGCATTAACGGAAATTGGATTAACACCGGAAAGTTTACCATCCGCACCCGCACCAACGATGGATGCGCCGCTGGTATTATTTGATAAAGACCAGGTATAAGTATATCCTGCGGGTATTTCATTCAGGTTTTCATATTCATTTTGTGTATTGCATTCTACCGCATTGTCACCTGTAAGACTACAATCAGGCGGATCAATCACCGCGTCGGCAGAAAGTGAACGGTCCTGGTTACCACCCGAACCATTAAAGCTTATTAACCGGGTATGATAGGGTGAACCACTGATGGCGCTGGCAGAATTATCTGTTCCCCAATCAGCTTCTGATGCAATATGTCCGCCCCATGCAAGTACCACGGTAGAAGCATTGGCCGTAAAAACAATGGTCAATTGCTGGGTTGATGCTGCTGCATTCAGATCGCCTTGTGGTCCATAAACCATACTGTTAATAGTGCCCTTCCAAATGGACATTAAACCCAGCTGACTGTTACCATTTATTAAACTATTGAAACTGGCAGTAGGCTGGTCAAGTACTGGTGAGTTAACTGAAGTTGGAGGCATTATTGGAAAAGTTTGAGGCTCACCAAGTCCGGGTCCTGCAACGCCTGCTTTTGGATCAATAGTTTCAGGAGCATGCCCGAATGTGGAAAGATGTGAACCAAGGGGGTTATCCAGGTTATTGTAATGGGTAATATAATCCAGTGCACTTTTTCCACCCTGCCGGATATCCCATTCGATAACAACCGTGTTATTACTTCCTGCACTCAAACCGGAAATGACTAACCTGTAGGGGATTGACCATTTTTCTGCATAGTGTGCCTGGGAAGCATTGAGGTTTCCATTTGCCCAGGCGCCTGGTGAAACTGGTGCTGCACCACTGCCATTACGTACCTGTTCAAGAGTAACTTTTAATGGTGCAGCCGCTCCCTGGATATTTGTTTGATCAATGGTTATTACCTGGGATGTGGTCCAATGCTGGTTATACACCTGGCTTGAAGATGGATTATTTTTGGCTGTAGCTGAAGTAAGAAAACCCTGGTCTGTTGTATTGAAATGATCGTTTTGTGCATGGGTTGTTTGTACGAGGCCAATTAAAAAAACGGAACAGAAAAAGAATAACCGGCAAAGCCATTGGTTATGATTTATTTGTTTTTTAAAAGTCATGCCCCTGATTATACGATTAGTTAAGGTTTGCATTTTCTAAATTTTTAATGGTGGGAGTTTTGGTTTCAGTTTGACTGTAAAGTCAATGAATCGTACCTATGGCGGTGAATGATTCCTGTAACACGGAAGAAGTGTAAAAGATGTATACATAGCAGTTGTTTGATTACACAATTAAATGCGCATGATGATGACTGTTAATAATAAACAGGCAACTGCATGAACTGAACGAGGCATTAAAACATCTTATGGTGTTGAACCGTTTGAAGGAATTTCAGGAATGGAATTATGGAAGTTGTTTGTTCGGGCAATGATTTTTGTATGCGTAATAAATTACAGGTATTATAAATCCATTCGGTATATAAGGCCGTTACAAACCAGGAGCTTTTAGAAATTGTTTTTTTAAGGGGTAAAGAGAAGGTGAATGGTAGAGTGAATATATTAAATCGACTCAACTAATCCAATTATTAGCGGCTGATTTTCAAACTGTTGAGCTATATTTATGTTGACAATTATCAATAAAAAAGATCCCGCAAATTATGCGGGATCTTTTTCGTTTAATGTTAACCGTGAAACCTGGTTTTCCTTCAGTATTAAGCCGTTACTGCTGGCTTCCTAAAAGTGGTTTGAGGTATAAAATTTCCGACGAGGTACTATTCAATCCTTCTTTATAATTTTTAAGCCAGGTGCTCCATCCATCGGCACCATTCACTTTTGTAAACCTGACATCATAAGGATCAGCCTTTTGAACATCGCGGTCCTTCAGTCCATTCTTATACCGGCTCACGATGATAAACCGTGGTTCACCGGAAAGGGTGGCTTCATAAACGGCCATTGAATAACCATCCGATTCCCAAAGTTTTTTCTGCGCACGGATATTAGCAAGCATTTCTCCGTAGTAACCGGGTTTATAATACAAATGGGTGATAGATATCTTGTCAGAAAAATCACCCAGGGCAACGGTGCTCAGGTCTTCCCTGAAACTGACATACATAAAACTGAATTTGTCTTCGACGTGAGGTTGTACGGTTGTTTGCCAGTCTTTGGTATGAGCATCTCCCAAATCGCCCCGGTTATCAATACCGGTCCAGTTGGTAGGTCCTTCTACAACCTGGTAGCCCCCGGCATCCGGCCCGGTTTCGATGGAATAGACCCGCCAGCTATGATCACCTTTGTGGTATTTTTGCGCATGTGCGGCCAGCGCTTTTTCAAACATGGCGGCTTTGCCTGTTTTTGGAAAGTAACGGTCAACGCTCATTAAGTTTTTGTTCTGTGCAATGCCTAATAAGGGCAAGACCATGAACAGGAGAATCAATTTTCTCATAGCAGAAATTTTTTTTGTTGAATAAAATATGTTTGTCAAATCAGCTTCCGGGAAAGGAAGCAGTTTAGAAGGATAGCAACTAAATAGTTTTGGTGGGGATGATTGCTGATTAAATCTAATCTTATTAAATGGATGATGAAATTATCTTTATAAGTTTTGTTTGACAATTATCAATGTTTGCCGGACAAGTAAATGATTTACTGTTTTACAACTATAAAAAAGACCACCCTTGTGAGG
>CAMPGG010000409.1 GCA_946885335.1 uncultured Chitinophagaceae bacterium | reverse complement strand
ATGATGCGAAGGCAACAGGCAAATGATTTGGGCATTAAAACCATTTCTGATCTGCAGAATTATTTGAACAAGAGTTGATTAACCTTTTTGTTTCTTCAACGCAGATTCCCTGATAATTAATTCCGTAGGCAAAACTTTTGTTTGAAAATCAGTAACGGGTCTTTTGCTTTCTATCAGTTGTATCAATAATTCGATAGCCGTTTGTCCTATTTCGAATGCGGGTTGTTTGATTACTGTTAATGAAGGTGAAAACAAATCACCTACTTTGGTATTGGTGAACCCGGTAAATCCAACATCGTTTTTGGATCTTAATCTTTTCAGGCTGCCAAAACATGTCATGGTAAGCCTGTCGCCACCAGTGAAAATGGCATCAGGTTTTATTTTGTTTTTGAATAAAGCATTGAGTGCTTCATCTACTTCACTATTGATCATTCCACCATGTGAACAATATTTTACCAGCGATTCATCAAAATCAATACGGTGTTTTTCAAGTGCAGCTTTGTAACCTTCCAATCTTTCTTTGGTAATAGATAAGTATGGTGAACTGGTTATATGCGCAATTCTTTTGTAACCCTGGAATATCAAATGTTCTGTTGCATGAAATGATCCCTGGTGATTATCGGCCGTTACTTTATGCGTTTCAATTTCATCGGTGATCCGGTCAAAAAAAACGATGGGTAAACCTTTTTCGTGTAAATCTTTTAAATAAGAAATATCGATCGACTCACTCGATAATGAAACCAGTAAACCATCAACCCCCCTGTTTGCAAGATGTTGTACGTTTACCATTTCTCTTTCCATGGATTCATGGCTTTGTGTAATAATTACGTGGTAACCGCGGTTATAAGCAATCGATTCAATACCGTTGATAGCTTGCGAAAAATAATTATTCGCAATTTCTGTAACGATGACACCAATGGAGCGACTTCTTCTTTCCTTCAGACTTAATGCAATCGGGTTTGGCCGGTAATTGATCTCTTCTGCATATTCAAGCACTTGCTTTTTTGTTTCAGCACCAATTTCGTGACTGCCTCTTAATGCCCTCGAAACAGTTGATGTAGAAAGATTAAGTGCTTTTGCAATATCCTTTATAGTTACGGGTTCAAACCTCATTTATTGCCTGGTAGATTAGTATATTTTTTCTTTTACCTGGTTAAATGTATTGAATTTTCAGGAGCGCAACAATTTGCAATCGTTATCGGGAACGATTGCGTAAAAAAATGTCATGGACGGGCACAGTTACACTTTAAATATCAGTAGACTTGTTAACGGAATGATGTAGTAGAAATATCTCATCACATCGTTTAAAATTAAACTATTGCAGCACCATGATGAATATTACCAACCGCTTTGATTTAACAGGAAAAACAGCCCTTGTTACAGGTTGCAGCCGCGGCATCGGGCAGGCAATGGCAGAAGGGTTGGCAGAAGCAGGAGCGGATATCATTGGCGTTTCTCATTCACTTGCTGCAAGCAGTGAAACAGAAAATAAAATTAAAAAAACAGGAAGGAATTTTTCAGCATACAGTGCCGATTTCTGTGACCGCGCATCACTGTATGATTTTATTGAAAAAGTAAAAGGCAATCATCCGCAGGTAGACATCTTAATTAATAATGCGGGGATGATTTTAAGAAATCCTGCCGCCACACATACTGACGAAGAATGGGACCAGGTACTTTCTATCAACCTCGATGCCCAATTTATTCTTACCCGTGAATTTGGAAAATTAATGCTGGAAAGAAAGCAGGGTAAAATTGTTTTCACCTGTTCTCTATTATCATTCCAGGGTGGTATCAATGTGCCTGGTTATGCCGCCAGCAAAGGTGCTATAGCCAGTTTGGTAAAAGCATTTGCCAATGAATGGGCCGGGCAAGGTGTAAATGTAAATGGTATTGCACCAGGGTACATCACTACAGATAATACAGCCGCATTGAGAAGTGATGAAAAAAGAAGCCAATCCATTTTGGACCGCATTCCTGCAAACAGGTGGGGAGAGCCGGATGATTTTAAAGGACCTGTTGTGTTTTTGAGTTCAGCGGCATCTGCCTATGTACATGGAACAATACTGATGGTTGATGGTGGCTGGATGGGAAGATGATTATTTTAAAAACTAAAAACAATTATTGAATATGCTTGAAAGACATGCCCATCATCCCACAGAAGTAAAAAAAATGGATACGCAGCAACTGCGGGACGAATTTTTAGTGAGTTCATTGATGCAGCCGGGCAAAGTAAATTTCGTTTACAGCCACTATGATCGCATGATCATTGGCGGTATAATGCCGGCGGGCGAAGAACTGGAGATTGGTAACTATGAACCGTTGAAAGCCGAGTATTTTTTGGAAAGAAGAGAGCTGGGGATCATAAATGTGGGTGGAACAGGAAATGTGGTTACGGAAAAAGAATCTTTCACCTTAGATAAACTGGATTGTCTTTACCTGGGCAAAGGAAGCAACAAAGTAAATTTTTCATCAGCAGATAAAAATAACCCGGCCGTTTTCTTTCTGCTGTCCGCACCCGCTCATACAAATTATCCCAATACTATAATGAAAAGCAGTGATGCCAATGCCACGGCCATGGGATCAAAGGAAACAAGTAATGAAAGAACCATTTATAAATACATTCACCCCGATGGCATAAAAAGTTGCCAGCTGGTGATGGGTTTGACCATATTAGCCAATGGCAGTGTTTGGAATACCATGCCTGCGCATACTCATAACCGTAGGATGGAAGTCTACCTGTATTTTGATGTGAAGAAGGAGCAGAATGTTTTTCATTTTATGGGTGAACCCCAACAGACCCGGCATATACTGGTATCCAATCATGAAGCGGTTATTTCCGCACCATGGTCCATACATGCGGGTTGCGGAACGGCTAATTATTCTTTTATCTGGGGCATGGCGGGCGAAAACCAGTCTTTTGCCGACATGGATTTTGTTGCAATAAACGATTTACGATAATACATTTTTTAACTGCTTACTAATC
>CAMPGG010000408.1 GCA_946885335.1 uncultured Chitinophagaceae bacterium | reverse complement strand
GAGTGTTTGATGGGAACAATGAAACATCCGTGATTGTTTTAGATGGCGGCGGTAAAATTTTAAAAGTGAACCTGCCATTTTTAAAACTTTTCGAAATTGAAGAAACCCCAAACCCCGGCAGTAGTTTATCTCAGCTAAATCATCATTTCCTGAGCAATACTGATCTTAAAAGTGAAATAAGAAAAATACTGGTAGAGAATAAATCGATAGTAAAAGGTTTCACTTATGAAACTTCAAAGGGTGAAATACAGCAATAGAAACTAACCGCAAAAGTTATCGGATGGCAGGAACGTAAAGATAATATTATTATTGAAGAAATTAAAAATTGATTAAGGGTCTAAAATCATCCCATAAACTACCACATACTTCATTGGCACCGCGCAGTACATCAAGTAATTGCTGCAGATCGTCAGATATTATACAAGCCTGCTGATTTTTCCTGTTCTTTTGGATCGCCATTTCATGATCTTTTAACCATATTAAAATCAGTAACATGAAAAAGTTTATTGCATTTTCCCTTACAGGCATTGTATTATGTACCATCCTGTTTGCATTCACCCGCCCAATGGGTGCGCACAGTGTGCAGGTTTACCTCGATAAAAAGTTGGTCGTAGATCAGCATCTCGATTTCAAAGGAAATGCTCCTAAAATAAAACTGGCTGCAAATGAAAAGTATAACCAGCTTATTGTGAAATACGATGAATGCGGCAGAACAGTGACCGGCAGAAAGATCACCGTAAAAGACGGGGATAATAAAATGCTGAAAGCCTGGTACTTTAAAGGATCCGCTAACGGCTTTGGTCAACCCATGGAATTTCAATTCAATGACATCCTGGCGCTGAGACAAAATGGAAACAATACGCTCAAGCTGTATTATTCATCTAATGATTTCCCCGAGGGACAGCAAGTGGCATCGCTGGTCATTGGTGGTAATGCAGTAACAGCATCCAGGTAAATTTTATACAAGGTCACCAGTTCAAATAATCGGACTGGTGACCTTGTTCATATTATCGTTTAAAAAGGTTGTTGCCCAAAATTTGCCTCACAACCTGTTCGTGCAATGACCGGCTGATGGGAATGCGTGCATTATCCATAATAATTTCATCTTTTTCAATCGCCTTAACATGGGGCACGGAAATGATAAATGATTTATGCACTTTTAAAAACCGGTCTTTGGGTAATTGATTTTCCAGGCTTGTGAGTGTGATGTAGGTAATTAATTTCTTGTTGCCCACATGAATGACAGCATAATTTTGCAGCCCCTCAATATAGGACAGATCGCGAAAAAAGACTTTTTCAAATTTACGGTCGCAGCGCACAAAAAAATAATCCACCGCAGATGCTGCACTATGTTCAGCCCGTGCTTTTAATTCAAAAAATTCAAGTGCTTTTTGAGAGGCTTTTAAGAACCTGTCAAAGTTGATTGGTTTAACCAGGTAATCAATCACGTCAAGGGAATAACCTTCCAGTGCATAATCAGAATAGGCAGTGGTAATAATAGTGAGCGGCGGATTTTTTAAAGTCTTCAGGAATTCTATTCCACTGAGTTTGGGCATATGAATGTCCAGGAAGATCAGGTCGATCTTTTCCTGGTTCAGGAAAGACGCCGCCTTCAGCGCATTTTCACATGATGCGACGCAATGCAAAAAATCAATTTCCTGTACATATTCCCTGAGACCTTTGCGGGCCAGCGGTTCGTCATCTATAATAAGACAATTCAGCTTCATGTAACAACATTTCAATTTGTAATAGTGTCAATCCAGGTGGATCGAAAGATTTACTTCATAACTATCCGCATTGTTTTTAATCATTAACTGGTGACGGTCCCTGTATTGCAGTTCAAGCCTGCGTTGTACATTTTTCAAACCAATACCCCGGTGATCATTCCTGGTCAACGTATTTTCTTTCGTATTAAATACGTTCAGCACTATATTGTTTTCCATTTTATGGATACGAATGCGCACTTCATTATTTTGTGTGTGATGCGATACATGCTTGAAGGCATTTTCCACGAAAGGGATGAACAATAGTGGCGCAATGCTAAACCCTTTGATGTCTTGTCCAACCTCAAAAGAAATTGTATAATTTTTATCTTTACGCATACGCTGCAGCGCAATATAATTTTTTAAATACACGATCTCTTTTTCTACCGCAATTTCAGTTCCGTTGCATTCATATAACTGGTACCGCAGCATTTCTGAAAAAGCCGACAGCGATTCACGGGCGGCAATATTTTGTTTATCTATCTGGAAGTAGATGGTGTTTATTGAATTGAAAACAAAATGCGGATTGATCTGTGCTTTCAGGTGTTCTAATTCGGAAGAAAGTTTTTCAACTTCCATTTGGCGGATAAGCTGTCGCTGAAAATACCACTGCCTGCTTAGCTGTAGCGCCACATGAAAAGCCAGGTAGAACAGGCCAATAGAAAAATTGTAATAAGTATTATAGAACAAAGAATTTTTGCTGGCATCACCCAATATATAACCATGCAGGTAAACATCATGTGCATTCTTCAGCAGCGTGTATAATAAAATGGATACAGATAAAAGCAGGATATAGATCGTTATTTGTTTTGTCCTTGCAAATCGGGGAACCAGTACCAGCCAGTTAAAATAAATCAATAGGGCCAGCAACCCATTGCGGATAAATATTTCAAGGATGAACTGATCAAAGCCGGCTTCGCGGATAAGGTCAACACGGGTGAACATGTGAAATCCAACAGTTACGACCCAGAAAATGATATGATCAAATTTGTATGTCCAGAACCGGTTCATACTTTAAATTAAGCATATTCATTTGATCGTATGCAATGAGAAAGAAAAGGGAAAAAGCAAAAGGCAAAATGTAAAATCAATTATACGATGTTATAAACCTATCGGAAGCTTCCGAACCATGATTTTTGAATGTTGAATTTTGAATTAAAGATGTCATCTATATCGGCATGACAAGAATACAATTGAGGAAAAAGACAAACATTAAAGTGCTGTTATAA
>CAMPGG010000407.1 GCA_946885335.1 uncultured Chitinophagaceae bacterium | reverse complement strand
GCAAAAGAGATCAGTGTTAAGAACCTGGCAAACATTATACAGGCACGTATGAGCGAAATCATGGATTTCGTTACCTATCACCTGAAACAAGTTGGCCTGGAAAATAAAATGCTGAATGGCGGAATTATATTAACAGGAGGTGGTTCTCAATTAAAGCACCTGATACAGTTAACGGAATATACAACTGGTTTAAATGCAAGGATTGGTTTTCCAAACGAACACCTGGCATCAGGGCACATTGAAGAATTAGCCAAACCAACATACAGTACCTGTATTGGTTTAATTCTGAAAGGATATGATGATTATGAACATCAGCGCAAACAGTTTGACAGCAACTTTAAAAAAGTGGTTGTTCCGCAGGGCTTGAAAGAAGCCATGAATAATGAAGTACCGGAAACTTTGGATGTTGATGATAACGGTGAACCACAAATTGGCGGTCGCAAAAATCTGAAAAATTTCTGGAGCAAATTCAAGGATGGCATTATCGATCTTTTTAAAGAAGAAGAAGATAAGCGTTTCTAACGGTCATCAATAAGCTCTTATACAAAATACTAACCATTAAATTAAACGTCTCCTGCAGGGAGCAAAAAAAAGGGGTGCATTATGATACATTTTGATTTACCAAAAGATAAATCATCGATCCTCAAAGTGATCGGTGTTGGGGGTGGCGGAAGCAATGCCGTTAATTACATGTACAGCCAGAATATTGAAGGTGTTGATTTTATTATTTGTAATACGGATTCGCAGGCTTTAACCCTGAGTAGTATTCCAAACAAAATTCAACTAGGGCCACATTTAACGCAAGGACTGGGTGCTGGTGCTAACCCGGCAATCGGCCGCCAGGCAACAGAAGAATCGTTGGAAGAAATAAAACGTATTCTTGAAGTCAATACAAAAATGGCTTTTATTACTGCTGGTATGGGCGGTGGAACAGGAACAGGTGGTGCACCGATCATTTCAAAAATTTGCAAGGAGTTAGGAATTCTCACTGTAGGAATTGTTACCCTTCCTTTTGCTTACGAAGGAAAGAAACGCCAGTTACAGGCAGAAGAGGGCATTGGAATTTTAAAGCAATATGTAGATACATTACTGGTCATCAGCAATGATAAATTAAGACACCAGTTTGGTAATTTAAAAATGCGTGAAGCATTTGAAAAAGCCGATAACGTTTTAGCAACGGCGGCAAAATGTATCACTGATGTAATCACCTGCACGGGCCAGATCAATGTTGACTTTGCTGATGTATGCACCGTTATGAAGAATGGTGGTGTGGCTATATTGGGAAGTGCGTCTGCAAGTGGTGAGAACAGGGCACAGGTTGCTATTGAAGAAGCATTGAATTCTCCATTGCTGAATGATAGTGAGATCAGGGGTGCCAAATGGATTCTTATCAATATTAATTCAGCAGAAGGCCAGCATGAATTTACCATGGACGAAGTGGAAATAATTCAAAACCATTTATTGAGCCAGGCTGGTGAACATTCTGATGTTATTTTAGGATTGGGATATGATAACAACCTGGGTGAAGATATTGGCATCACGCTGATCGCAACCGGCTTTGAACATAAAGATCCATTTGCGAAAGAAACACCTAAAAAACAAGAGACAAAAAAAGAAGAAAAGATTGTTATGGTTTTGGGTGAACAAAGTGAAGAAAAAATAGAACCTGTCAAAATAGTAAAAGAAGAAGAGACAGATAAGTTAGCACCCAAGCTGGTGGATGAATTAGCGGAGATTCCATTACCTGCAGAAGTTGATTTATTTTTTAAAGATGAAATCCAGGAAGAAGAGCCTGTTGTGTTGTTAGAATTAAAAACAGAAGAGGATGTCAATCGTATAATTACTATAGAAAAACATAGTGAAACTACTGTTGATAAAATGTCGCTGAAACAAAATAATGATGAGCTACATTCGACAAACAGGTACACAGATAAAAATTCCACTGAATCCTTAAATATTTTTCAAAAAGATTCTCCGATGCCTGCAGCGTCGGGAGGATATCTGGCCAGACCTTCCAATATTTATGCTGAAACCAACAAAGAGGTATCCACTTCTGCACCAAACCCTGAAAAACCGGTTTCGGCTCCCATTGTTAATAAGACTGAGGATGAACTTCCTCCAATGCAACTGGTAGTCCGGGATGAAATTCCTGCGGCGGATGAGCCGTTGGCCCATCAAACCATGCCATCTTTGACCACCCCGGCAGAGGATCCTGCAATGCAGGACGAAGCCGAAGATCAAAAACGTAGGGCGGCATCCCGTTTAGCTAAGTTGCGAAACTTATCTTTTAACATTAATGCTGCTGACCCGAACAATGAGTTTGAAACAGTGCCGGCATACATCCGCCGCAATATGGAATTATATAACACGGTTTCCCCGGCCGAAAATTTCTACAGCAATTACACCATTGATAAAGACGAAAATAACCAGACCAATATCAGTACGATCAATACTTTCCTTGATGGAAAGAAACCGGACTGAGATGACCATAGTTGTAATCCTTGCATAAAAGGATAGTTGTTGCCCCCGGAGTTCATGCCGGGGGTTTTTTTTAACGGTTTAGTATAAACGATTTAAAAAATTCATTGTTTTTGAATTGAAAATATAAATATTCAATCTGCTTACTTATGTTTAAATTGATTAATATTTTTTAAAAATTTCAGATGATAACAAGGTCTGTCATACTTATTACAGGTGGTACGGGGATGATTGGTAAAGCCATTACCAAATCATTGGTTGAAAACGGACATGAAGTAATTATTTTAACCAGGGATCCTTCAACAAATAAAAACCCGGCGCAAACCGGTGTTAGTTATGCAGGTTGGGATATTAAAGAGCAGAAGATTGATTTACAGGCTGTGGCAAAAGCAGATTACATTATTCACCTGGCAGGTGCTGGTATAGCTGATAAACGTTGGACGGCTGAAAGAAAAAAAGAAATTGAAGATAGCAGGGTGAAATCCGGTGAATTACTGGTGAAAACATTATTGAATAATCCACATA
>CAMPGG010000406.1 GCA_946885335.1 uncultured Chitinophagaceae bacterium | reverse complement strand
GTGCAAAGTGTGGCTGTCCGGATCATTGCGGAAAGAGAACGGGAAATAAATGCATTTACGCCTGTCAGCAGTTTTAAACTGGAAGCCAATTTTGTTGCGCCGGATGCAAATGGAAAAGAAATTTCATTTAAAGCGGAAGGCTCCCGTTTTAACCAGCTTGAGGATGCGGAAGCATTTCTGAAAGAGTGTATTGGTGCACGTTATACAGTAAAAAACATCCAGGTAAAGCCAGCGAAAAAATCGCCGGCAGCACCATTCACTACTTCTACCCTGCAACAGGAAGCCAGTCGTAAATTGGGTTATGGCGTGGCACGTACCATGTTGCTGGCACAGAAACTTTACGAGAACGGGCATATAACTTATATGCGTACCGATAGTGTGAGTTTGAGTGATACGGCATTGGGTGATATCACCAACAGCATCAAAAATAATTTTGGTGATAAGTACCACCAGTTCAGGAAATACAAAAACAAAAACGAAAGTGCACAGGAAGCTCACGAAGCTATCAGGCCTACCTATATGAATAACACGAGTGTGAGTGATCCTGACACCCGGCGTTTATATGAATTGATATGGAAAAGAACCATCGCCAGCCAGATGGCCGATGCGGAATTGGAAAAAACAACAGCCAAAATTGAAGTTTCAACAAACCAGGCGCAATTAACAGCGCAGGGTGAAGTTTTAAAATTTGATGGCTTCCTGAAAGTTTATATGGAAGATAAGGATGATGATGAGGGGGATGATGAACAACAGGAAGGTATGTTACCGCCTTTATCACCTGAACAGGTTCTTCAGTTCCAGGAAATGAAAGCGATAGAAAGATTTTCACGTCCCCTTCCCCGTTATACAGAAGCCAGCCTGGTAAAAAAACTGGAAGAACTGGGAATTGGCCGTCCATCTACTTATGCACCAACCATATCCACCATATTAAAAAGAGGATATGTTGAAAAAAGAGATAAGGAAGGTGTGAAAAGAGAATTCAGGATTTTAAAATTGAAAGATGATAAGGTACAATCGAAAAAAGAAGTTGAAAATACGGGAGCAGAAAAAGCGAAATTATTTCCATCAGATCTTGGGTTAGTGGTCACTGATTTTCTCAAAGAACATTTTGATGATATCATGGATTATAGTTTCACTGCCAGGATCGAAGAAGAGTTTGATGAAGTGGCGCAGGGAAAAATCAAATGGAATAAAATGATCGATGATTTTTATTTACCCTTTAAAAAAGATGTTGAAAATACCATTGAACATGCCGAAAGAATAAGTGGTGAAAGAGAATTAGGTGCGGAACCAGGCAGTGGCAAACCGATTATTGCCAGGATGGGTCGTTATGGCCCGATGGTGCAGGTAGGCGGACAGGATGATGAAGAGAAACCGCGTTATGCCAAATTAAGACAGGACCAAAGTATTGAAACCATTACGCTTGATGATGCGCTGGAACTGTTTAAATTACCCCGTACGCTGGGTGAACACGAAGGCCAGGAAGTGGCTGTTAACATCGGTCGTTTTGGTCCTTATGTAAAATGGGGCGAACAATTTATTTCGATTCCAAAAGGCGAAGAGCCTTTGGATGTGGACCTGGACAGGGCCAAAGAAATTATTAACGCCAAACAAGTTGAAGATGCTCCCATTGCGCATTATGATGGCAAACCTGTTACTAAAGGCAAGGGTCGCTTTGGTCCTTTTATAAAATGGAATGATATGTTTATCAATATTCCAAGAGCATACAATTTCGATGCGCTTACGCAAAAAGATATTAATGAACTGATCGAAAAGAAAATTGAAAAAGAAGCAAACCGTTTTATCAAACAATGGCCCGAAGAAAAGATAGCCATTGAAAATGGCCGATGGGGTCCTTTTATCAGGTTCAATAAAAAGATGTTGAAGCTGGGTGTTAAAAAAGATAAATCAAAATATACCGCTGAAGAATTGGCTGAAGTTCCATTAGAGGATATTAAAAAAATGATTGAAGAACAGGTGCCAAACGCCTTCTCAAAAAAACCCGCAAAAAAAGCTGCCACAAAAAAAGCAGCGACAAAAAAAGCAACAACTAAAAAAGCAGCGACGAAAAAAGCTGCACCAAAAAAGAAAAAATAATTTATTGAAAAATATTCAGACCTGACTCAAAAGAGTTATGCCCCTCTGTGGAAAAAATAAAACGCAGGTTTCATTATGGTTTTAGATATTTAGTAAGTAAAAAATTAACCCATGGAACCGACCAACGAAATTTCTGCGCTGTTTACATTGATCGATGATCCGGATGAAGAAGTCTTTGGTGTGGTAACCAACCGCATTGTGGATTATGGTAAACCCATCATTCCAAACCTGGAACATCTATGGGAAACAACTGAAGATTCTACCATACAGGAAAGGATTGAAAGTATCATACACCGGTTACATTTCAGCGACCTCAGCGTAGAATTTAAAGATTGGAGCATGGCGGAAGATCCTGAACTTTTACAGGGCGCACTGCTGGTTTCAAAATTTCAATATCCTGAATTGATCACCGCACCTGTATTGCAGGATATTGAAAAACTCCGCCGCAATATCTGGCTTGAACTAAACAACTATCTGACACCGTTAGAACAGGTCAGTATTATCTCAGGTATTATTTATAACTATACCGGCTTAAAGGGCATAGAAACCGATTATACGGATGCCAATTCTTTTTTACTGCACAAAGTTTTGGAAACAAAAAAAGGCAACCAGGTATCAAACGGTATTCTTTACCTCATTTTGTGTGAAATGCTTGAAATTCCTGTGAAAGCATTACAGCTTCCGGGTCAGTTTATCCTGGGTTATATGAAAGAAGAGCCCTTTGGCATTCCATATGAAACGGCTTACGAACAGGTTAAATTTTTTATAGATCCTACTTCAGGAGCTGTTTATACTTTCAAAGAAGTAGATGATTATCTTAAAAGGATTGAAGCAAAAGGAGATGATGGTTTTTTTGAACCCATGGATAACAAACAAGTGATTCGGCACCTTTTACAGGAATCTTCAC
>CAMPGG010000405.1 GCA_946885335.1 uncultured Chitinophagaceae bacterium | reverse complement strand
AGCAAGAATTAAAGAAAAAGTGAAGATTATTAAGTGAAGGCCTGCTGCATTTTAGCCAGCATATTGGTATCAACCATTTTTTTAGCGGCAATGATCATATTCTTAAATGCCAGCGCATGAGAAATTCCATGGCCGATCAGAACGGGTTTACTTACACCCAGTACAGGTGTGCCACCGTATATTTCAAAATTGAAAAGATCGAAATGTGAATGTTCTATTTTTTTAAGTTGAGCGAGTTCAAAGAGTGATTCGGCCATTTTTAAAATAATGTTACCGGTAAAACCATCACAAACCATTACATCTGCTTTATCAAATAATAAATCACGGCCTTCAATATTGCCAATGAAATTAATTTGTTTATTTTCTTTCAGCAGGGGATAAGCGGCTTGTGCAATCATATTGCCTTTTCCCTCTTCTTCACCAACATTGATCAATCCAACTCTTGGTTCATTGATACCGAACATCAATTGTGCGTATATGGAACCCATGATGGCAAACTGGTTCAGGTATTCGGGTTTGGAATCAACATTGATACCAACATCCACCAATAAACCGGTACCACCATTTTCTTTAGGTAAAACAGTTGCTATGGTGGGTCTTAAAACTCCTTCTATAGCTTTCAGGCTGAACATGGATCCAACCAGCATGGCGCCGGTATTTCCGGCACTAATAAATGCATCCGTTTTGCCAGAAACCAGGTATTGAAACCCAATTGAAATAGAAGATTGAGGTTTGTCTTTTAAGGCTTTGGTAGGAGATTCATGCATGTCAATTTCCTGTGGTGCATGAACTACGGTCAGATTTGCAGAATCTAACTGATGATCAATCAAAAGCTGGTTGATCTTTGCTTCGTCGCCTATTAAAAACAAGTTAGCCGGAGAACCATTTTGTTCAGATAAGTACAGTTGGATACCCTTCACCGCTTCAAGCGGGGCGAAGTCACCACCCATCATATCTAAACCAATGTTCATCTCCGGCAATCTACGAAGAATTTAAATTGGTGTGTTTATTTCTTAATGGGAGATTTCTCTGCCACCACTTGTCCTTTGTAATACAATTTACCTTCGCTTACATGAGCACGATGGCGCACATGTACTTCACCGGTAGTACTGTCTGTACTTAATGTTGCGGCTACTGCTTTATAATGTGTTCTGCGCTTTGCGCTTCTTTGCTGACTGTGTCGGCGTTTGGGATTTGGCATAACTCACTTTTATACTATTCGAAAAAATATTCTTATTTAATGTCTTTATCTAAATCTTTAAATTGTTCGAGACCTTTCCAGATCGGGTTTTCTTCTTTCTCATTATCTACTCTCATCTTTTGTAAAATATCCTGTGCTGCTTTGTTGCAATAAGGCCCGTCCATATTTTCATATGTACAGGTTTTTTGCATCGGGATACTCAGGTTTACAAACTCGTAGATCCAATCGGTTAAATTAATATGACTTTCAGTTCTTGATATAAAAAATACATCGGGGTCTTCTTCCTGCTGATTCATCATCGCCGGATCATCAACCATTTTTACGGTCATATTAAATTCATCCCAGAGTTGAAGGGGAAGATCATTACTACACCTGTCACAGATCACCTGCAGATGACCGCCAATCTCAAATTTCAATAATAGAAATCCGGAACGCCGGTCAAGCGTTAATTTAACTGTGGCATGGCAGTTATGAAAATCCTGTTGCTGGAAAGATTCAAAGAACTTATCAGTGATCTCGAAATGGTACTCATGAATACCTGGTTTCAATCCCACAAAAGCTATCTCAAAATCCCTTTTCTGGTTCATGAGTCACTTTTTTAAGAGTTTGCAAAGGTAGGGGAAAATTATTTACAAAATAAGGTACAAATCAATATTTTTAAAGCCATTTAAACGGAAACGGTGTAATACTGCGTTGCGATACAATATAACTAAAACTGGTAGGTTGAAAAAAGGTTCCCGGCAATATTCATTAATGAATGCTAAAGTATGGTTATTATTGGTCATACTTTTTATATTGATCATTGCAGCAGGGCGTTTCCCGTTGTTCGTGGAAAACTATTATGCCACGGGCTTTTATCCCATTTACAGCTATGGATGGCGATTTTTACTTGGCTGGATCCCAATCAGCCTGGGTGATATTTTTTACCTGTTCCTGATTTTTATAATCATTGTTAAAATTATTCAAACAATCAGGCAAATATTCAAGCGGCAATGGACCCGTGAACAATTTGTGTCCAGTTTAAAAAGTTTGTTATTTGTATGCCTGTTGGCCTTCGTGGTTTTCTACATTTCCTGGGGATTAAATTATAGCAGGAAAGGAATTGCTTATCAACTTGACCTGGATGTAAAGCCATATACATTGCAGGAACTTGACACCCTGACCGGTTTATTGCAAATAAAATTGAATGATCTGGCTTCGCAGGTATCCATGGCCGAAAGAATGGAATTAAAAAACAAAAGGAATTTATTTAAGATCGGGGATGAGGCTTTCCAGCTGGTAGCCATAAAATATCCATTTTTAAAATATGAGCAAGTTTCACTGAAACCTTCCATATTTAGTTATGCCGGAAATTTTTTAGGTTTTTCCGGTTATTATAATCCCTTTACCAGCGAAGGCCAGGTGAATACAACAGTGCCTGTGTTTACAAGACCCTTTATCACTTTTCATGAAATAGCCCACCAGGTTGGTTATGCAAAAGAGAATGAAGCCAATTTTATATCATACCTGTCCGGTAAAGAACATCCTTCCGTTGGCGGCCGCTACAGTATTTATTTTGAAATGTACCGGTATTCAGTATACGAAATATATAAAAGAGATACATCCCTGGCGGCTGTTTATAGGGAAAAACTTCATCCCCAAGTAAAACAGGATCTTTTGGAACTGAGAAGATTCAGTGAGAAATATGAAAGTGTGGCAGAAGATTATTTCATGGGTATTTTCAACTTGTTTTTAAAAGCGAATAAACAACCCGCCGGAACGGCAAGCTATAACCAGGTTGTGGCCTGGCTTGAAGCTTATAGAAAAAAGT
>CAMPGG010000404.1 GCA_946885335.1 uncultured Chitinophagaceae bacterium | reverse complement strand
TAAGCAGGAAGTATTTGTGAGTGCACCGCAACAGGTGGTTATGATCCGTTTAACTTCCAATAAGGAAAAATCAATTTCATTCGATATCGCATTGAACAGGAAAGAAAATGCTTCTTTCATTTCAGCAGGCAATAGTATTACAATGCAAGGTCAGTTAAATGGCGGCAATGGTGAAAATGGAATTGAATTTGCCGCATATGCCAAAGCCATTTCTACTGGCGGCCATATAACGGCAATGAACAATGGTTTACAGGTTCAGGATGCCACGGAATGTATCATCATCATCAGCGCAGCAACAGATCTCTACTGGCCACAGGTGGAAGTTCGTGGTCCCGATCCATTACCTGTCGCTAAAAAGTTTGTACAAGACGCGGAAAAAATTTCGTGGCTGCAATTGAAAAAAAATCATGTGGATGATTATACATCCTATTTCGAACGTTGCAGGTTCAATTTATTTGCTGCCAAAAATGAAATCGTTGATAATATGACAACACCGGAAAGGCTGGTGCAATATGCTGCCGGAAAAACGGATGTTCTGCTTCCTGTTTTATATTTCAATTTCGGAAGATACCTGCTTATCTCAAGTTCACGTCCCGGTGGGTTACCCGCTAATTTACAGGGTTTGTGGGCCGAAGAATATCAAACGCCATGGAACGGCGATTATCATTTGAACATCAACCTGCAAATGAATTACTGGCCTGCGGAAAAAACAAATCTTGCAGCCTGTCATCAGCCATTGATCGAATTTACAAAGCAGTTGGTGGAGCCCGGGGAAAAAACAGCAAAGGCTTATTATAACACGAAAGGATGGACTGCACATATGATGAGCAATCCATGGAAATTTACAGCGCCGGGTGAAAGTGCAACCTGGGGTTCTTCACTCACAGGCGGGGCCTGGCTTTGCCAGCATTTATGGCAACACTATTTGTACAATCCTGATAAAAATTATTTAAAAGAGATATATCCCATATTAAAAGGTGCCGCAAGTTTTTATACCGGTATTTTAATAACTGATCCAAAAACGGGATGGTTGGTTACTTCTCCTTCCAACTCACCTGAAAATACTTACATAAGCCCCGATGGGTTTGAAGGTCAAACTACTATGGGACCAACTATGGATATGCAGATTGGGAGAGAATTATTGAGCAATACCATTGCGGCAGCTTCCATTTTACAAATCGAAAAATCTTTTCGTGATTCCCTGCAAATAATAAAAGAAAGTTTAGCACCCAATCAAATCAGTAAAAGAACGGGTGGCATCCAGGAATGGTTAAGAGATTATAAAGAAGCCGAGCCAAAACATCGCCATGTTTCGCATTTGTATGGATTGTACCCTTTTGATGAAATCAATAAAATGGAGGCGCCGGCATTAATGGAGGCTGCGGACAAAACTTTACTGTTAAGAGGCGATGAAGGTACAGGCTGGTCAAGAGCCTGGAAGATCGCCTTTTGGGCAAGATTGGGAAATGGAGATCATGCATTAAAAGTTTTGAATGGATTATTAAAACCGGCTTTTACCTATGAAATGGAATATGGAATGAAGGGCGCCGGAACTTATCCCAATTTATTTTGTGCGCATCCGCCTTTCCAGGTTGATGGAAACCTGGGTGCTACTGCAGCTATTGCCGAAATGCTTTTGCAAAGCAATGGTAAAAATAATATTATTCAATTTTTGCCTGCCTTGCCTTCAAAAACCGAATGGAAAGATGGAAGTGTTAAAGGAATCTGTGCTCCCAATGGATTTGAAATAAATTTGGAATGGAGCGATGGTGAAATTAAGCATGCTGAAATACTATCAAAAAACGGTTATGATTGTTTTGTGTTGTTGCCAAAAGGAATGAATATTTATAATAAGAAGGGCAAGAAAATAAAATTCAGAATAATAGAGAAAGGCATCGTTTCATTTAAGACAAACATGAATGGGAAATATTTTGTGCGATAACGTCCTCGATTCAACCAATTATCGCTCTACAAAAAACATATCTATCTCTCCTTTATTCTTTGCCTGGATCTTTCCCCTGTATACACAATTGAATTTGTCTTTTACTAAATCATAAGTACTGCCGCTGATGTTGATTTTGCCGGCCTCTGAATTTTGTTCCATGCGGGCGGAAACATTCACCGTATCTCCCCAAATATCATAAGCATATTTTTTTACGCCCACTATTCCTGCCACCACAGGACCGGTGTGAATGCCTATGCGTATTTCAAAAGGAATTTCACCTTTAGCTTCCTTTTCTTTTTTTCGCTCCAGCATAAAATTGCGTATTTCAATGGCTGCATTAACCATATCCGTGGCATGGGTGAAACTGGAAACGGGGAGCCCGCTTGCACAGAGATATGCATCACCCACCGTTTTAATTTTTTCAATTTTGTATTGCTGTATCATTCTGTCAAAAGCACTGAAACAATAATCCAGTTCGGCAACCAGTAATTCTGCACTGATATGCTGGCTAACATGCGTGAAGTCTATAAAATCAGTGAACATAACCGTTACCATGCTAAAAGTTTTTGGCATAGAACGCCCGGTCGTTTTTATTTCATTGGCCACTTCATTCGGCAGGATGTTTAACAGCAATTCATCGCTTCGTTTTTTCTCCTTGTTTATTTTATTTCGCTGGCCAAGGAGTAAAACTGCAAAAAGCAGAACCACGGCAAAGCCACCAATAAATCCATTCCGTACTAATTTTTGCCGTTGCAGCTCTTTTTTTGTCACGGCCTGCTCGGCTCTTGATTGCGTTTCCTTTTTATCAAATTCATACTGCATTTTCTGCTGTATTATTTTCTCCGTATTTTCTTTGTTTGCAATGCTGTCCCGGTAAACAATAAACATCTTGTGATGTTCATAAGCATCCGCGAAATTGCCTAATGCACTATCCGCACGGGCAAGACCGAGGTATGCATCCTTAATGGTAGTTTTAATGCCAATGTCTTTTGCGAGCTGCAGGCTTTTCATCAGCCATTCCCTGGCCTGGCCTGATTGGCCATCTTCTATGAGTGTTGACCCGATATTA
>CAMPGG010000403.1 GCA_946885335.1 uncultured Chitinophagaceae bacterium | reverse complement strand
GGCAGACAAGCATTCCCAAATTCGAATGCTGCCACTGGATTCGGTGACACAAAAACCTGCCATTGGAAAGTTTCGCTTTGGCAACCACCGTTGGTTTCAACAAATAATTTCGCCAAATAATTTCCAGCAGCTGTATAACGGTGGGTAACGACCTCATTAGTCATTTTAATTACCTGCGGTGACCCATCACCAAAATCCCAGGTCCATTTTACAATGGCACCACTGGATGTTGTTGATTCATCAACAAACCGGATATCTTGCCCAATACAATAAGGAGCTTCTGTTTTAAATTTTGCAACAGGAGGATTAGTAATAATAACTGTTTTGAAACTGGTATCAGCCAAACATCCTACATCCGTTATCATGGTATGCTTTACATTGTATGTTCCGGCAGTTTGGTAAGTATGTTCATGATCTTTTGATTCTGAAGTTTGGCCATCACCAAAATCCCACCAATACTTTATAACGGGCCTGTCGCCGGAGGATGTTGTATTTTTAAAAGAAACGGGATTTGCCAGGCAACCATCGGATACAATGTCAAAAGCAGGAACTGGTTTTTCAAAAACCTGTATCTCATAATCTATTTCCTGCTCTCCCTCGCAACCATCGGCGGTTGGATTTTGAGCTATTACTTTGATTGGATAACTCCCGGTGTTCTGGATAGTATATGTTCCGGGAAGATTATACTGATAAAGTCTTTTTCCATTAATGATCCAGGTACTGTCAGCAACCGGGGCATTGTCAGTAACATCATTAAATAGCCCGTTAAAAAGCCAGGCAATTTGTGTTGGCTGATACGGGAAAGTCATTGAAAAATTGAAAGGGGTTCCTTTACAGGTTGCAGGAAAATTGACTGTTGCAAATTCATTCTTCAACGTCACATATTGATACCTGTCTATTACATTGGTTCCTGCATTATATCCATACGATTCAACATTACCATAACCATATGCCAGGGCAATAAATCCTGTATCTGCTTTAATATTATGAACGGGGTTTGAAAGTGAGGAACTTGTTACATCAGCCTGGATATATGAATAACTGGTACCGGGAATACTTACAAAATTTCCATTAGGGAAAGCATTATCGATTTTTAAAGTATTTCTTTTTTCGGTTGGAATGATAATATTTAAATAGTGGGTTTTAACCTGTGTTTGATTAGTAGGTACATAATTTTCGTGGGCAGAAAAAACAGTGATATTATTCAGGGTTTGATCAATTGGATTTAACATGATCATTTCCGGATCTGATTGTCCGCCGCCACATGTCTGGGAAACAATAAACTGGGCAAGTTGGACCGGTTCACTGGCTTCAATAAAAGTTGGCTTGTTGGTAGTATATTCATAAAATCGGCCAACACTATTATAATTGGTTAATTGGGTAGTTATTCCGTTTTCCGTTTTATTAACTATAACTCCACCCGATCTTGTGTAAACCCTGATCACATCGTATGGACGATCAATAAATGGTGCTGTAACAAATGATTTTCCCCATGCACCTGTTGGGAATAATTGCTGAAAAAGGTTATCGCCCCCGCTGGCTCCCACACAATCCAACCCGGTCCAGGTAGAAGCGGAAAAAACCGCAATTGGTTTACAAGGTTCATTCCCGTTGCGAACTGATTTCACCAGCGTTCCGGAAATATCTGCATGCTGGGGACCCTGGAAAAAATAAACATCACCCGGGTTTTCCAGCGTAACAAGAAAAGGAACATTTGATGCAGGTGCATTGTTTCTGCCGGTTATAGAAGGTGTGATTTCAATGGTGGTATTGGGCAAAGAAGCCATCACTGCTATTTCACCATAACCGGCACTTGATCCACCACTCCCAAAATTTTTAAAACTGGGAACAACATATTCCCTGCCCCAAACTTTTGTTGGCAAAACCAGGGTTGCGCCTGATCGTGCTGCTCTTATTATATGTGAGTATACTATGATGTCTTTCTGGGCGGTGACCTTAATTCCTGCATTTGCAGTAATTGCATTATGATTACTTAAGTAAACCGGGATGTTGGAAACATCACCGCCACCATTTGGTCCCAGGAAAATTTTAGTAACCTGGTTGGCCGTGACAGAAAAATTGAAAACCTGGGTTCCTGCTTTTAAAGTCCCCGTTGTGTTCACTTCCGAAGTTATATATACGCCCATGACCGAACCGGTGCCATCAATATGAGCAGGGTAAGCAATCCAGAATTCTTTTCCTTTATTAGAAAAATCCTGTGCTTCAAGATAACCGGGAATTAAGATTATCATGAAGAAAATAAGCAGGTAGTTTTTGATCATTAGCGCCGTTGTCCGGGGTAAACCCAGGAAAAGCAATTTAACAAAAAAGGAGGATGCTCCAGTTAAATCAACTGAATGATTTTAAAATTCGCTGACTGTTTTTTCCTTCACAAAATAAAAGATCAAGAATGGAAAGGTTTGGTAAGAAACCTGACCGGTCCATAAAAACCTGGCTGTAGTTTGGAACTTTGAAATTTTGATAATTTTTGGGCAGGAGTTTATTTCTAAGATCCAGCCATTCATGATCATCATACTCCTTTTCAAAATGATCGGTCAATTCTGCCACTTTGTCCATTTCCAATTTTTGAATGGTCCATTCAAAAAGCGCCAAATTCCAATCAAATAAAAATTCAAATCTCTTTACATAAAATTTTTCAAGGCTGCTTTTATAGTACTCAAACCAGGGCGACCGGTTGTAAGATGAAACTATCGTTTTCCAATGTTGATCCTGCCACCCATATTGATTTGCGATCCTGATATCCCGAATAAATCTTTTTTGCTCTCTTCCTTCATGCAGGGGGATACTTAAAGAAACAGGTCCGTTTGCTCCGGCAATGATGCAACGATTACGAAAACTGCGTTTTTGATAAACTTCAAATTGCTCAAAAACAATATTTGAACTTCTTTCTAAAGTCAAATAAAAACTAACTGGCGCTAAATACTGGTTTTCAATTAATAGTATCACTATTTTAATATTTTATTTAATACATTTTTTAAAATGGTAATTAATTTACTTTTATGCTTATTATAT
>CAMPGG010000402.1 GCA_946885335.1 uncultured Chitinophagaceae bacterium | reverse complement strand
TATAAAAAGAGGAATGCATTTATTGCGTTCCTTTTTTTTGTTTTAGAAACGGTCACATTATTTAGGCCATTACTTCTGACTAACCTCTAAACCCTAAACGCTAAACTTTAATTGAATTTCTTCATCTTTGCATCTTCAATGAAAAAGATCATTATTACAATTGATGGTTGGTCATCCTGCGGGAAGAGTACACTGGCAAAACAACTGGCCAGCGAACTCAATTATGTATATGTTGACAGTGGCGCTATGTATCGTGCTATCACCCTGTATTTTTTGCGTAATCATATTGACTGGACAAAAACAAAAGACGTTGTTGACGCATTAAAAGATATCCATCTTGAATTTATTTTTAACCCGCTTTCCGGCCAGAGTGAAATATATCTTAATGATGAGAATGTGGAATATGTTATCCGCGACCTGGTTGTTGCAGAAAAGGTGAGTGAGATTGCAACCATCAAAGAAGTAAGGGAGTATGCCGTTTCCCAGCAGCAAAAAATGGGAAAGAAAAAAGGCATTGTTATGGACGGTCGCGATATTGGTACGGTCGTATTCCCTGATGCCGAATTAAAAATTTTTATGACAGCTGATAATGCTGTGCGGGTGCAAAGAAGATTTAAAGAATTGTTTGAGAAAAATCCTAACATAACTATTGAGGAAGTGAAGGCCAACCTGGAAATGCGTGATTATATCGATTCTAACCGGGAGATCAGTCCACTTCGCAAAGCAGATGATGCAATGGTTTTGGATAATACCAACATAACGCCTTCGCAACAATTTCATAAAGCTTTGGCATGGGTGCAAAGCAAAACGGGTAATCCACAAAAAGTGTAGAAAGAATTTACCACAACACCTGCATCTTCAAAAAATAATTTTTTATTATACCAAAAAGTTTTCCGCTGCTACCGGAATATCTATTGCCCATCCATGCTCACATTCCACGATTTAATTAATTAAATCAAGAAGCCATCCTGTTGGACCTCAATTAAATGGCACAGCTTTTTATAAACTCTCCCGAATTCCCATTCCTTCTGAAGAGTAACCACCGTATTACTATGATCTGATATTATTTAATCACGATCTAAAAATTACTTTATGAAAAAGTTTTTACTCTTCAGCATGACCCTGCTTGCAGGTGTGTTTTCAAACAATTTAATGGCTCAGGGCCAGGGCGGAGGCGGCAATGCCAGTCCAACCAGTGCATGTGATATTTATGATATCCTGGTGCAAAACGTTAGTGTAAGTGGTCCCCAAACAGCAGGTACATGTACTGCTACATTTGATGTTGCTTTTAGCATGGACGTTAATAATGGATTGAAGCATATTTTTCTACAAACTTATATTGCTTCTGCCATGCAGAATGGGTCTGCAGCTAACAATCCACATCCATACCCCAATTATTTTCAATGTGAAAATGGTACCACCAGTGTCAAAACACCACCTACATCCGAAGATGCGGGTAATCCACTTTTAAATGTTGCGATCAATGTTGAAGGGGGTGTTCCTTTATTTGAAGAGTATATTCCGGATACGGACCTGGAAATAGTTGGCGTTACGGCTTCAACCCAGATTGAAAGTGTAATGCTGGAAAATGGCGATACCCGTTTTTTAATCACTGGCCTGCAGGTAGTATTGCCAAATGAGTGTGGCAGCAATACTCAGTATGAATTTGCTACGGATATATTCGCTTCCCAAACACCAAAAGCCAATACCCTCCATTGTGTAAGTTGTGGCATTGGTACCGTTGGTGGAACAGTAAATGTTACCGGTGTTGTGAATTGTGATATGATCATGGCTACATTCACCAATACCACTGCTGCTGAAATTGAAGTTATTTATGAATTTTATGCCGATAATGGAGATGGTGTTTTTGCGACCCAAAATACAGAAGATGCGCTGATTACAACTGATACAGTAATGATTGCTGCAGGTGCATCCTTACCAATTATGCCTGTAAATGTTACAAACATTGATGCATCATTGGTTGGTCGCGAAGTTTTCGTTGTGATCAATATTGGTGGTGCCCGTCGTGCAGAGTTACTGGATCTAATTGAATGTATTCCATTACCGGTTAGTTTTGGTTCATTTAATGCACAGCGCAACCGTTCTAATGTAATATTAACCTGGGAAACAGAAACTGAATCCAATTCAAGAGGTTTTGAATTGCAACGTGAATTAGGTGATAATAAATGGCAATCCATTGCCTTTATTCCAAGTAAGGCGGAAGGTGGAAACAGTACAAGTGTGATCAGGTATGAGCATAGTGATATGAATACGCATAGGGGTATTTCAAATTATCGCATACGCCAGGTTGATTTTGATGGTCAAATGATGATCAGCCCAGTTCGTTCAGTGAGGGGAGAAGGCCAGCCAAATGGCACAGTCGTATTCCCTAATCCTAGCAGCAATGGACAGGTAAATGTGATATTTGAATCAGTAAGAGATCAAATGGACCTGAGCCTGGTTGATATGTCTGGACGTATTCTAAAGCAATGGCAGAATTACAGTGATAACAGTTTGCAGATCACTAATCTTCAACCCGGTATGTATAACCTGCGGATCATTAACCGTAGTACAGGCGTGGTGAGCAATGAAAAGATTGTGGTGAGCAGGAATTAATTTAGCGAATAGGTTTATCGATCAGGTTGAACGTTAGTTGAACCGTAGTGTAACGATTGTTAAACAATTGTTCATCAAAAGTTCAACCACAGTTCAACGATTATTCAACCACAGTTCAACTATAAAAAAAAGAGACGACTTAACGGTCGTCTTTTTTTTATTTTAAATATTTATGGATTATATATAGATGAGTCGTAGATTTACGTCCCTCAATTGTTGAGATCCATTCTTCTGAAACCGAACAAATTCCAAAAAACCAGGGAAATCAATCACGCATTCATTATTATTAGCTAATAAGCTGGTCAATAAGGAATGACTTGAAATCCATCCAACCGAAACGCTTAAACTGCTGCACCCCCTGGAAGCTAAATTTTTAATCAAACTAAATTTTTAGCAAATGAAAAAGACTTTACTCTTAATT
>CAMPGG010000401.1 GCA_946885335.1 uncultured Chitinophagaceae bacterium | reverse complement strand
AAAAAACAACAAAATGAAACATATGAAAAGAAAATTCCTCATGCTGGCAGGGTTTACACTTTGCTTTGGTGTTTTTATAAACGCCCAAACCCGGCTGGTTGAAAAAGTTACAAAAAAAGGGGATGAATTGGTTATCCCTTATGAAAAGTACGTATTATCTAATGGCCTTACATTGATTGTGCACGAAGACCATAGCGATCCTGTTGTTCATGTGGATGTTACTTACCATGTAGGCTCCGGCAGAGAAGAAATTGGCAAATCTGGTTTTGCGCATTTTTTTGAACACATGATGTTCCAGGGAAGTGATCATGTTGCTGATGAACAACATTTCAAACTCGTTACTGAAAGCGGTGGTACGTTGAACGGGACCACCAATCGTGACCGCACCAATTATTTTGAAACGGTACCGAATAATCAACTGGAAAAAATGTTATGGCTGGAAGCCGACCGTATGGGTTTTTTGCTTGATGCCGTTACACAACAAAAATTTGAAGTACAAAGAGCCACCGTTAAAAATGAACGCGGGCAAAACTATGATAACCGCCCTTATGGCCTGGTAAGTGAAAACATTTCAAAAAATCTTTACCCCTATGGCCATCCTTATTCCTGGATGACGATCGGTTATTTAGAAGACCTGGATCGCAGCAACGTAAATGATTTAAAAAACTTTTTTCTAAGATGGTATGGTCCCAACAATGCAACACTCACTGTTGGTGGAGATATAAAACCAAAAGAAGTGGTGAAGCTGGTAGAAAAATATTTCGGCAGCATTCCCCGCGGACCAAAAGTGGAAGACATGCCGGAAGCGGTTCCTCAACTGGACAGCCATCGCTTTGTTTCTTATGTTGACAACTATGCCCGTATGCCATTGATGTTGAAAGCATATCCTGGTGTGCCAAGTTATCACCCGGATATGGCCGCACTGGATTGTCTTGCACAAATTCTTGGACAGGGAAATAATTCTATCCTTTACCAGCAACTGGTAAAAAAACAACTGGCATTACAGGCAAGTACCAACAGCAGTAATTCGGAACTGTCTGGCGAAATAACATTTTCCATTGTTCCTTTTCCTGGCAAATCACTTGCTTCCATGTATGCATTGTTAAACCATGCACTGGATAGCTTTGAAGCCCGTGGCGTTCTGGATGAGGACATTCAGAAATTCAAAGGCGGTATTGAAGCGCAGTATATTAATCGCCTGCAAAGTGTTTCGGGTAAGGTTTCTCAACTGGCATCATTTGAAACCTTCACAGGCAATCCTAACATGATTGGTAAATTACTGAACATGTATCGTTCCGTTACAAAAGAAGATGTAATGCGGGTGTATGATCAGTATATCAAATTCAAGCATCCTGTAGTATTGAGTGTGTTACCAAAAGGCCAGGAAGACCTGGCTGTTGGACCTAACAATTATAAGATCGATCAATCAGGATATCAACCGGTGGATTATGGTTATGCAGGATTAAAATATAATAAGGCAAAGGATAATTTTGATCGCAGTGCCATTCCGGGTAATGGTGCAAACCCAGTTGTAAAAGTTCCTGATTTCTGGAAAAAGGAAATGCCAAATGGTATTAAAGTTATTGGTGCTGAAAATACAGAGTTGCCTACAGTTACCCTTTCCATTTCTATTCCTGGTGGTCACCTGATGCAGGCAAACGATCTTTCAAAAGCAGGTCTCTCTTCTTTCTTTGCTAATATGATGAATGAAGATACCCGCAAACGTTCTGCCGAAGATTTCAGTAAAGAATTACAAAAGTTAGGAAGCTCAATCAGTGTAAGAAGTGGGCTGGATGATATTACTTTTAGCGTACAATCACTCACAAAAAATATTGATGCCACGCTTGCACTTTTAGAAGAAAGAATGTTGCAACCGCTTTTTAAAGAAGATGATTTTAACCGTATACAATCACAGGTAGTGGAAAGTTTTAAACAACAGAAATCACAACCTTCATCTGTGGCAAATGCTGTATTTGACAAAATAAATTATGGTGAAAATCATATTTTAGGTATCAGCCAGAATGGTACAGAAGAAACTGTAAAAGCATTTACACTGCAGGACATCCAATCTTATTATGACAATAACCTTACATCGCAAGGCGCAAAAGTTGTTGTTGTGGGTGATATTAGTGAAGCTGAGATGATGCCTAAACTGGCTTTTTTACAAAAACTTCCAAACAAACCGATCAGTGTTCCGCAGGTTACGGTTAATACGGATGTTGATAAAACAAAGATCTTTTTGGTTGATGTTCCAAAGGCAGCACAAACTGAATTCAGGGTTGGTTATTTAACCAATTTGAAATACGATGCTACAGGCGATTTTTACAAAGCAGGATTAATGAATTACAATTTGGGTGGTTCCTTTAACAGTCGCCTGAATATTAATTTAAGAGAAGATAAAGGCTGGACTTATGGTGCACGCAGCGGATTCAGTGGTGATAAACATACAGGAGAATTTGTTTTTAGTTCTGGTATAAAAGCGAATGCAACGGATAGTGCTTTAGTCCAGGTTATGAATGAATTAACCAACTTCACCCAAAAAGGAATTTCAGAAGAAGAATTGGCATTCATGAAAAGCGCTATTGGTCAGCGTGATGCATTGCGCTATGAAACCGGTTTTCAAAAAGCAGGCTTTATTTCAAATATTCTTGAATATGATTTACCGGATGATTTTGTTGAGCAGCAAAACAGGATCTTAAATAACTTAACAAAAACACAGGTTGATGCCATTGCTAAACAGTGGGTAAACCCGGCTAAAATGAATATTTTATTAGTTGGCGATAAAGCAAAGATTTTGCCTGCGCTTGAAAAAATGGGATACGAAATAATAGAACTGGATGCTGATGGTAAACTGAAGCAAGCCAAAGGATTTTAAAAATCAACCTGAAATAAATTTAAAGAGGCCTGCCATTTTTGGCGGGCCTCTTTATTTATAACATTGAGATCAGTTAATCAGGAACAACACCAGAACATCATGTTCATTATATCTAACCTAAAAACTTTGATTTAATATAAAACATAATCAAAAGTAAAAAGCCTTTCCACGAA
>CAMPGG010000400.1 GCA_946885335.1 uncultured Chitinophagaceae bacterium | reverse complement strand
ATGGAAAAGTGGGTAACAGCGGGGTTAGTATTGCCACGGTGGATGATGCTAAAAAATTATACAGTGGTTTTGATCTTTGTGATCCTAAAACTTCGGTCAGCATGACCATCAATGGCCCGGCGCCAATGATACTCGCATTTTTTATGAATGCAGCCATTGACCAGCAATGTGAAAAATGGATCAATGAAAATGGAGACTGGAAGGAAGTGGAAAAAATTAAAAAGTCAAAATTTAAAATTAAAAATAAACCGGTTTATTATAACCCGGCCTCACCGGAAAGATTACCGGAAGGTAACAATGGTTTGGGATTACAATTACTGGGTTTAAGTGGTGATGAAGTGTTGCCGCCAGATGTTTACGAACAGTGTCGCCAGGCTGCGCTGCAACAGGTGAGGGGCACGGTGCAGGCTGATATTTTAAAAGAGGACCAGGCACAAAATACCTGCATCTTCAGTACGGAGTTTGCATTAAAATTAATGGGTGATGTGCAGGAATTTTTTATCAATGAAAAAGTGCGCAACTTTTACAGTGTATCCATTTCCGGTTATCATATTGCGGAAGCAGGTGCCAACCCCATCACCCAACTGGCATTTACATTAGCCAACGGCTTTACTTACGTGGAATATTATTTAAGCCGCGGCATGAACATCGATGATTTTGCGCCCAATCTTTCTTTCTTTTTCAGCAATGGAATGGATCCGGAATACAGCGTGATCGGCCGGGTTGCCCGCCGTATCTGGGCCAAAGCCATGAAATATAAATACAAAGCCAACAAACGCAGCCAGATGTTGAAATACCATATTCAAACATCCGGCAGAAGCTTGCATGCGCAGGAAATTGATTTTAATGATATCCGCACCACCTTGCAGGCACTCTATGCTATTTACGATAACTGCAACAGTTTACATACTAACGCCTATGATGAAGCGATAACCACACCTACAGAAGAAAGTGTTCGAAGGGCCATGGCCATTCAACTCATAATTAACCGCGAACTGGGTACGGCCAAAAATGAAAATCCAAACCAGGGATCCTTTTTAATACAGGAACTTACCGACCTGGTGGAAGAAGCCGTGATGAATGAATTTGATCGCCTGACAGATCGGGGTGGAGTACTGGGTGCAATGGAAAGAATGTACCAGCGCAATAAGATACAGGAGGAAAGTTTGTATTACGAACACCAGAAACATACCGGCGAATTACCATTGGTTGGTGTAAATACTTTTTTAAATAAAAATGGAAGTCCTACCATATTGCCAATGGAAGTGATCCGCAGCACGAGGGAAGAAAAAGAACAGCAGATACAAAACCTGCAGGCATTCTGGAAAAGAAACGAAAACAAGTCGGCCGAAATGCTGGAGCGACTCAAAACAGTTGCCGTGCAGAATGGAAATCTTTTTGCTGAATTGATGGAAACGGTCAAATACTGTTCGCTGGGGCAGATCACCCGTGCATTGTATGAAGTGGGTGGGCAGTATCGCCGGAGTATGTAAGCACATTCGTGCATTTGTTTTTCCGCATTTGTTAACAGGTTGATATGGTAGTTTACTTTAACTTGGCCGACCTAACTATTAATTTACATGTTGTATAAAAATATATTTTCATTTCTGCTTGTTTGTTTGATTTTCATTTTCCCCTCGGCTTCACAGCAACTGGAAAACAGTTTACAGAAATTGGGTGAGGCATATGAGCCTGAAAAAATGTACCTGCATTATGATAAACCGGCTTATGCGCCTGGTGAAACCATCTGGTTCAAAGCTTACCTGTTGCAGGGTATTTACCCGGCAGATGAAACCAAAACGGTTTATGTTGACTGGCTCGATGAAAAGGGAAATGTACTGTTGCATTTTGTAGCGCCTGTATTAGAGTCTTCTGCAGCCGGCCAGTTTGATATTCCCTCCACTTACAAAGGTTCATCTGTGCAGGTACGTGCTTACACTAAATGGATGTTGAATTTCGATACTGCTTTTCTCTATAATAAAAATATTCCTGTTCTGCAGAAACAGGCTTCAACAGCACCACAGAAAAAAATATCCAGCCTGCGTTTTTTTCCCGAGGGTGGTGATGCAATAGCAGGAGTTCCAACAAAACTGGCTTTTAAAGCCAATGACCAGTGGGGACTACCGGTAATGGTTAGGGGCATAATTCAATCATCCAAAGGAAAAACCATTGATTCTTTCCGGACGGTGCACAATGGAATGGGAAGCATTCATTTTATACCGGCTGTGGGTGAAAAATATACTGCCCGCTGGAAAGATGAATCTGGTGTTGTGCACAATACAGAACTGCCGGCTATAAAAGAATCCGGTATTGTATTGCAGCTGGGACGGTTGGATGATAAAGTGATTTTTACATTGGCCCGTTCAGCAAATGCACCAGAACATCTCCGGAAGGGTTCAGTCATTGGAACCTTTCAGCATAATATGGTTTTTAAAACTTCTTTTGACCTGGCTGCTACTAATTCATTAAAACGAACGGTTCCGGTATCCATGTTGCCAACCGGTATACTGACTGTTTCCGTATTGGATCAAAATAATATTCCGGTGGCGGAAAGGATCATCTTCATAAACAATGGAGAATATGCTTTTGCAACGGAACTAACGGTTCAGCATTGGGGGTTGAATAAAAGAGCCCGGAATGAAGTGGAGATTTCCGTGCCCGATAGTCTTGCCACCAATTTATCCATTGCTATTACCGATGCAGCCATTGGAACAGACAGCAGCGAAAATATTTATTCAGGCCTGCTGTTGACCAGCGATTTGAAAGGATATATTCATGAGCCCGCTTATTATTTTTTAGATAGGGATGAAAAGCGTTCCCAATACCTGGATCTCGTTATGCTTACGCATGGCTGGCGCCGGTTGAATTGGGAAGCTTTGGCAAAAGGTCAGCTTCCTGAATTAAAATACCCTAAGGATACCAGTTATCTTTCACTTTCCGGTCGCATAAATGGGGTTGTGCCGGGTAGTATAGGGGCTGATGAAAATATCATCATGATCGTAAAGCAAAAGGATTCCGCATCGCAAATGGTGATGGCACCCATAAAACCTGATGGCAGTTTCGTTGATCCGGGTTTTGTTTTCTTCGATTCATTAAC
>CAMPGG010000399.1 GCA_946885335.1 uncultured Chitinophagaceae bacterium | reverse complement strand
ATCCACTGAGAGATAAAGAATATTTGGAAGACGAGGAAATTGAAATTTACTTTTTTACTGATCGGGCTATTTACAGGCCCGGACAAACCTTGTATTTTAAAGGCATTGCAGAATTGAGACTGAATGGAAAAAAGGAAGTAAAAGCAAATTATAAAACCACTGTTTATTTACATAATGCCAATTATGAATTGGTGGATTCAATGGATGTGACGACCAATGATTTTGGATCTTTTTCCGGAACATTCCGGCTACCTGCCACAGGATTAACGGGTAGGTTTAGTTTATCAGCTGAAGAAGAAGGCGAAACTGAAATTCGGGTTGAAGAATATAAGCGTCCAAAATTTTATGTTGAATTTGAAAAGTTGAAAGGAACATATAGTGTGAATGATTCCATCCTGGTAACGGGAATGGCTAAAGCATATGCCGGTAATAATATATCTGGCGCCAAAGTTTCTTACCGCGTAGTTCGCGAACCACGGTTTATTTATCCCTGGTTGTCCTGGAGAATCTGGCCACCGCAATCTTCACCAATGGAAATTGCACATGGTGAAGTAACTACTGATGATGAGGGTAAATTTATTATCCCTTTTAAAGCCATTCCGGATGAATCATTGAACAAGGACCTGCAACCGGTTTTTGATTATAAAATTTATGCGGATATCACCGATATCAATGGCGAAACAAGATCAGGTGAAGAAATGGTATCCGTAAGTTATCAATCTGTTCAATTGGAAGTTTCATTACCTGATCGCATCCCAGCGGATAGTTTGAAAAAAATAAACATCGTTACAAAAAACCTGGCTGGTGAATTTGTTCCGTCAATGGTAACCGTTGCCATACATTCATTGCAAATGCCCGGCAGGCTGATCAGGCAACGCTATTGGGAGCAACCCGACCAGTTTGTAATGAGTAAGGAGGAATTTCTCAAGCATTTTCCGCATGATGAATACCGTAATGAAGCAGATGCAAGAACCTGGGAAAAGAAAGAAAAAGTATTTGAACAAACAGACAGCATTCAAAAAGATGTTCCATTTTCAATTGCCGGAAAAACATTATCGCCAGGCTGGTATGTTGTCGAAGTAGAAACCAAAGATGATAAGGGCAACATCGTTAAGGACGTGAAGTATGTTGAGATCTTCGATGAACGGTCAAAAGATTTTTCTCTCCCACAATATCTTTGGGCGGTTCCATCAACAAAATCACTTGAACCGGGTGAACAAACTTCAATTAGTATCGGAACAGCTGCGGATAATGTTTATTTGATCCAGGAAACGGAAAAACTACAGGATGAAGGCGCATCAAGGAAATTTACATTTAACCGGTTAAATAACAGCAAGCAAAATTTTACATTTAAAGCAAGCGAAGAGGACCGTGGCGGTTTTGGTGTAAACATGTTTTTCATTAAGCATAACCGCGTTTATATATTTTCCCAAACCATTCCAGTTCCATGGAGCAATAAGGAACTTGAGATTACGTATGGTACTTTCCGGGACAAAACCCTGCCCGGCAGCAATGAAGAATGGACCATGCAGATCAGGGGAAATAAAAACGAAAAAGTAGCCGCTGAAATGCTTGCATCTATGTATGATGCATCTCTCGACCAGTTTGTTCCGCATCAATGGCAAAAACCATCTCTTTGGCCGGTTTATGGTAACCGGTATAACTGGAAGGGGCAAACGAATTTTTCTTCCATTCTCTCCATTCAAAAACAAAAGGAAATAGTTTGGAAAGAATTAAAGAAAGAATATGACCGGTTTATTTTTGACCAGTTCAATCATTATGGATTATCAGGCATGTTACAAGGGAGAGTTGCAGGTGTGAATGTCCAGAATATGAAATTAGAAGAAGTTGTAGTTGTGGGTTATGGTAATGTACAGGATAAATCTGAGGCTCCAGCTGATGCTGAAATGCAAATGGCTGACACAACGGTAGCTTCAGACATACAATCGCCACAACAGCCAAATGACCCCGCAGTTCAAATAAGAACAAATTTCAACGAAACTGCCTTCTTTTTCCCTGATCTCAGGACAGATAAAGATGGGAATATCAGTTTCTCTTTCACCATGCCTGAGGCATTAACCCGCTGGAAATTCCAGGCGCTTAGCCATACCCGTGATCTGTCGATGGGAATCAGTACAAAAGAGATCATCACTCAGAAAGAATTGATGGTGCAGCCTAACATGCCCCGTTTCTTAAGAGAAGGTGATCACTTGGAGCTTACTCCAAAAATCGTCAACCTTTCGGACCAGGAAATTACCGGGCAGGTGGAATTGATGTTGTTTGATGCATTAACTAATCAACCGGTAGATGGCTGGTTCCAGAATATTTTTCCTAACCAGTATTTTACTGCAGCAGCTGGGGAATCTGTTACTGTTAATTTCCCAATCAATGTGCCCTTTCTTTTTAACAAGGCACTCACCTGGCGCATTGTTGCCAAAGGCAGTCAGGCCGGTGGCAAGTCATTTAGTGATGGCGAAGAAGACATACTACCGGTATTGACTAATCGCATATTGGTAACGGAAACAATGCCTTTACCGATGGATAGTTCCGGAACTAAAACATTTGCATTTGAAAAACTATTGCAATCCGGAACCTCTGAGACCATACAACACCAGTCTTTAACAATAGAGTACACATCCAATCCGGCATGGCTGGCAGTACAGGCCTTGCCATACATGATGGAGTATCCCTATGAATGTTCAGAACAAAACTGGAATCGATTTTATGCAAACGCATTGGCTATGCATATTGCCAATGCTGCTCCCCGCATCAAACAGGTTTTTGAAAAATGGAAGACATTGGATACTGCAGCATTGTTATCCAACCTGCAAAAAAATCCGGAATTAAAATCTGCACTTTTGGAAGAAACGCCGTGGGTTTTGCAGGCAAAAACGGAAGAAGAACAAAAAAGAAACATCGCTTTGCTTTTTGATTTAACCAAAATGAGCGACGAACTGGAAACTTCATTAGGCAAGGTGATCGCCATGCAAAGTTCAAATGGTGGATTTTCCTGGTTCAAGGGCGGACCCGATGATCGTTATATCACGCAATATATTATTACCGGGATCGGCCATCTCCAAAAACTGGGTGCCATCCCTGCAAATTTTGAAAG
>CAMPGG010000398.1 GCA_946885335.1 uncultured Chitinophagaceae bacterium | reverse complement strand
CTGCCCTTTTTAGGTCTGCCCAATGTAAATCCTTACCTGGCTCCTGTAGGCAGGGTTCAAATGGATGATTACAAAAGCAGGGGCTATGAATTAAAGCAAACAGAAGGCTGGCCAGCTAATTAAGCAAAACCAAATTCGATAAAGCAAAAAAGATTAAAAATGATAAAAAATATTTCAAAATACGGGTACATAGGTCTTGCGATGATACTTGTATTTATTACATCCTGTACAAAGGAATTTCCCACTAATGTGGAATCTCCTGACGCAGTTGAATTGAAATCGATCCGGATCGTAAATGCCGGAGCCAGCGGAACTGATGTGGTGGATGGTGTTGTTGATGAAAATACCAAAACGGTTTCTTTTCCAAGACTTGACACCTTAACTGACTTTGCTAATTTAAAATTTGAAGCTGAAATGTCTGCTGGCGCCAAATTGGACCAGGAAACTTATGCCTGGGATTTTGCAGAAGGCGAATCAGTTAAATCACAAGTGATCAAAGTGGTGAACAACAAACGCTTCAGGGAGTACATGGTAACCCTGCGTTTATTAACACCTGTGTATGGTGCCGATTTTACAAAGGCGGAGATTTATGATAATACCGGGAACGCTTTGGGTAACCCGTTGTATCCCACATTTGTTTCATTACAAACCCGGGGTACCGGTTTTGACGGAGAGCATGTGTTGATTGTAACAAGGAATGCCATGGGCTCTCACCTGTTAAAAGTGAGCGATCTTAGGCAAAACAACATTGTACCTATTCCACTTAACCTTACGGGTGTATCAGGTGGTACATTTCCTGTGAATGTGGGTGCCCAGGTGAATGGTCATACCTACATTGCCAATCTTTCCGGCGGACAGGCTTCTCCATTCAAAATTTATCATTGGACAGATCCCAATGCAGAACCTGATGTAATTGCCAACCTGAATATTGCCGATATTCCCGAAGCCGGCAATCGTCACGGCGATAATATGTCAATGAACCTTGATGCTAACGGAAATGGATACATGTTTTTTGGCGAAAACACTCCCTTTCAAAAGATCCTGAGATTAACGGTTACAAATTATACGACCATTTCGGATCCTGCTGTTTTACCAAGTGCCCCGGGTTCCAATTTGACCTTTTCATTTAACCGGGTTGGCAATACGGCTGATTATATTACCACCGGACATGAAGCTCCTATTCGTGTAGCTAATGAATCAGGTTCCATTTCATACTCTTTGGGCAATACGGCCGTACCGATCAGGGGTGCTGATGCAAGGGTATTTACGTTTAACCAGGAGCGTTACCTGATCCTCACCACTGCTGCAAGAAGCGGTTCTGATCCTGTAGTATTGTATGTGTATGATATCACCAAAGGAGATAACACGGTGGATGCCCTGAAGCTGTTTGATATTAAAACAGACAAGTCGCCAGTGTTTCAATATTCATTGCAGGGTGCTGCTAATGCGGCCCCGGGTACACAAACAGGCTATTTCATCACTAAAGATGCCAATGGTAAAGATGATAAGCTGACTTTATATGCTGCATCTGCTGAAGCAGGATTTGTAGTCATTGATTTTCCTAAGAAAACTTTATAATAACAATATCTTAGAACCCTGTAGGAATCGTCCTGCAGGGTTTTTTTTGCCTGTGAAATTTTAATGCGTAGATAGTTATGAAAAGAATATTTTATTTCAGTGTTTTAGCCTTGATGGTTTTTTCATTTAATGCCTGTCGCAAAAACACACCTGATCCTCCTCCTGAACCCAACCCGCCAGTTGAAGAAGCAAAAATGATTTTGCCCAAAAAAGAAATGCGGGCAGCATGGATTGCTACGGTGTGGGGATTAGATTGGCCTGAAGGAAAGTATACCATTGATGCCCAGAAAAAACATTACACCGATTACCTGGACAAATTCAAAGAACTGAACATGAATGCTGTTTTTGTGCAGGTAAAAGGTATGGGTGATGCTTTTTACGATTCTCCATACGAACCCTGGAGTGCGGCTATAACCGGAACCAGGGGAACCAATCCCGGTTATGATGTGTTGAAATTTATGATAGATGAAGCTCATGTAAGAGGTATGGAATTTCATGCATGGATGAATCCATATCGCATTGCAACAAGAGCAAGTACAGCTTCCTCTTACCCTGCACTTCATCCATCAGTTAAGCCTGAATGGGTGGTTAGTCATGAAAAAATCCAGATCTATAACCCGGCACTTCCTGAAGTGCGTCAGCGTCTTGCTGATATTGTGAAAGATGTGATTACGAAATATGATGTGGATGGTATTCATTTCGACGACTACTTTTATCCTGCACCATCATCGGCCGGACAAATGGTTTCCGATGATGCCGATTACCAGGCTTATGGCGCAGGCTTTTCAACAAAGGAAGATTTCAGAAGATCAAATGTTGATAAGGCGATCAAAGGTGTGTACGATGTAATTGTCGCCACCAAACCTTCCGTGGTGTTTTCCGTTTCTCCGGCACCGGATCCTGACTATAATTTTAAAACGCTTTTTGCTGATGTAAAAAAATGGGCTGAACAAGGCTGGATGGATGTAGTGATTCCACAACTATACCAGGAGATTGGCAACCCTTACAATGATTTTCAAAACAGGTTAAACTGGTGGTCGCAGTATAGTTATAAAGCTGCCCTGATGGTTGGTCATGGCTATTATAAATTTGGCGATGGCACCTCTCCTTCCGCCTTTCAATCTACCACTGAACTGGAGAAGCAATTTGAAGTTACCCGCAGAAATAAAAAAGTGGTGGGCAACCTGATGTACAGTGCAAAATATATTATGCTGAACAGGATTGGTATCACCAATAAATTGGCAGACCTTTTTAAAAATCCATCCGTGATACCCTTTTTAGGGAGAAGCGTGGCACCTGATCCCGCCAAACCTACCAACGTAAAGATCGAAGGAAACGTTTTAAAATGGAGCACTTCCGGTAATGTAAGGTCTGTAGTATATCATACCAGCAGCCTGACAAAAGAAGCCACCGTATTAGCCATTACAGAAAGTAATGAATGGCCTGCCAGTGTCGCTGGACATTATGCGGTTTCTACCATTAACGTAGATAACAAGGAAAGTGAAGTTTCATTAATAGTGGAAAAAAAGTAAGTTAGAA
>CAMPGG010000397.1 GCA_946885335.1 uncultured Chitinophagaceae bacterium | reverse complement strand
CCATTCATGTGGATGATTGCATGCGGAATGTTGCCACTGCATTTTTAAAAGAACCAGCAAAAAAAATTTCACTGGCCTGTGTCAGCAATCGCCCGGGCATAAATTTTATTACGGAGAACCTGCAGAAAGCATTGGCGGATTTAAAACCTCATTAAACATTTTCATTCAATCAAACCCCGCCTGATGGCTTCTTTTACCAAACCGGCCGTGTTTTTTACATCCAGTTTTTGATTGATGTTGAAGCGGTGAGTGTCAATGGTTCGCAGGCTGAGAAATAATTTGTCAGCGATTTCCTGGCTCGATAATCCTTCTGCGATCATTTTCAGAATTTCTTTTTCTCTTTTGGTGAGCGGAACTTCAAATATGGAACGTCGCTGCCCGGTAATACTTTCCTGCAATAAAATATTCTTGATGGTTTCATCAATAAAATTTTCTCCGTCCATTACTGCATGCACCGCCTGTATAATGGTTTCTTTATCGCTGTTTTTGAGTAAGTATCCTTTGGCACCCAGGCGGAAAAGTTGTTTTACATAAGCAGAATCATCAAAACTGCTGAATGCGATGATGCGCAGACCTGGTTTTATTTTTAATAATTGCCTGCACAAATCAATACCATTCATACCCGGCATTTGTATGTCCATCAGCAGTACATCCAGGTTTGAATTTTGTAAAAATTCCTCCAGTTCTTTATGCTGCTGCGTAGCAATAAGGATGTGAAATCCTTCCTGTTTTTCCAGCATGCTTTTTAATCCGTCTATCACTACAAGATGGTCATCTATAATTCCAAGGTTGATATGTTTCATACGGGTGTGGTTTTTAATTTTTTTAATTCTGCTATTTCAAATTCCAGGTAAACATTTACACCGCTTCCAATCCCTGTTTGCAAATCCATCCGGCCGTTCAGTGCTTTAACCCTGGCCTGCAAATTAAGCAGTCCCATACCTGTTGCATCAACGTTATCTTGATCAAATCCAATACCATTATCTTCAATTGTAATAGCCAGCATATTATATTGTTCACTGATCTGCACAATAGCTTCTGATGCGCCGGAATGTTTAATGATATTATGGAGCAGTTCCTGCAACATGCGGTATACAGACAATTCAAAATTTTCAACATACCGGCTGATGTGCCCGATGGAATCATACTGAATCAACAGGGTAGAAGCATGACTGATGCTGTTGCAATACCTGGCCAAAGCTTTGTCCAGCCCATGTTGCAGCAATACCTCCGGCATCAGGTTGTGCGAGGTTTTCCTGATCTCATGAACCGCTTCATCAAGCAGTTTCATGCCCTGCCTGTAACCTGCCTGGTTCTCCACCTCATTTTCGCGTGGGGTTAAATTGCTGAAATGCATTTTTACGGCAGCCAGCATGCCGGCCACGCCATCATGCAGGTCTTTAGCAATTCGGTTACGTTCTTTTTCTTCGCCCTGCATCAGGGCCTGCAGTAATTGCAATTCTTTTTTCTGGTGAACCGATCTTAACTGGCGGGCATGTAATAATTTTTTGTTCCTGGACTGCATGATCAATATGATGATCAGGAAAGAAGCTATTAAAAAACCAGCAAGCACAATATAAAATCGATTACGGCTTTTCTGAATTTGCAGATCTTTTTGAGAAAGTTGCAGTTTTTGTTGTGATAAAGTGTTTTCCTTTTGCGCTGTCTGGTATTTTACTTCCAGTTCTGTATTTAACCTGGCACTTGAATTTTGGAAATTTAATTCCCGCAATTGATCCACAATCTCCAGCAGTTCATAGGCCCGTTTGTAATTGCCGGTTTTGAAGCTGGCTACAGCCAGTGATTTATAAATGCCATGACCAAATATGATCTCGTTGATTTCTTTTTCTTTTGCCAGGGCTTTTTTCAATACCCGCATCTTCGCAGCTTCATTACCGGTAGCCTCATAGGCATATGCCGTGTAAATGCAGGCTTCTACATAAACAGGTATATCATTTAATTCATTGGCTATGTGCATAGCATTTTTGCTGAAATAAAGTGCTGAGTCCACATTTTTTAGCTGGAGAAAAACATTACTAAGTAAGTTGCTGATAGTAGCTTGCAGGTGTTTACGATCCAGGGCGGTTGCATAGTTTACAGCCTCTGTCAACCTGGTATGAGCTATTCTCCAATTCTTCTGCTCAATCGATATTTTCCCCATTACTTGTAAAGTGTTAATGAGTACAGCAGAATCTTTATTCTTGCTGGCAATAGCTTTTGCTTTTTCCAGGTATTGTATGGATTTTTCAAAGTTATTTATTTCAGAAAATGTAGTGCCCAGGTTGTAATGAGCCAGTGCATTATAATGATGATCAGAGGTGTTTTTCAGTTCCTCAATGCTTTGCAGTAAATACTTCATGGCGCTGTCCCTTTCACCGGTATATTTATAATACACCCCAATATTACTTAGGCTGTAGGCTGCGTTAGTTTTTAAACCAGCACGTATAAAATAATTTCTTGCCTGCCGGTGACTGTAAATACCATCTTGCAGTTGCCCGGACAGCCAGTGTAAACCTGCCAGCATCTCCCAGCATCTGCCAATCAGAAAAGGTGAATGATTTGCGCTGTCACTGATTACATTATTGCATAATTGCTTTGCTGCCTGCAGGTTATTGTTCCTCAACAGGTTCACTGAATCGGCCAGTTTTTCCAATAATGCCGCATCGTGCGGCTGTTGATTAACGTTAGTTTGGGCAAAACCTGTTGAAGAATATAATCCCAGGTAAATGAATACGATCGGGATACGGAAAAAATGGAGGGCCTGCTTAATGAACCAGTACAAGTTTAGCCTCCAATACTCATCATGCATGTTGGTAATAGATTAAATTAAAATGGCCATGGCCATTTGGGCAAATGATAAAAAAGGGGTTAAATATAATACCATTATATGCTATTTGTGAAAAGTAAATACAAATAAGGAAGCAGCTGTTAACTGCTTCCTTTTTCAACACACATTTTTAAAACTGTGGTTATTCCCGGATAAATGGTTTGGTCGTTCGCTTCCCGGTTTGTTTATCGTCCACTACCAGGTAATGTATTCCTGCTCCGGTTTTTTGCAACGTTATAATATTGGTTGCTGCGGTGATGATGCCGGTTTTTACCAGTCGGCCCGCACCATCCACAATGGAATATCGGCTGCCAATAAAATGTTCCGGAACAA